>CADCTO010000496.1 GCA_902805585.1 uncultured Armatimonadota bacterium
CTCGCCCGCGCTGATGTCACGCGGCCTCCGGTCGCCGATGTGAATCGGGAGCAGACCGTCGCGGTGACGAAGGACGCGCCGGCACCGGAGGTGGCGACCGGCGCCGCGCCTGTGTCACCGCCGGCCGCCGACGCGGCCCCGAGCTTGCTGGTGGTCGTCACGTCCGCCCCACCGCGCCTGGAGGTCGCCGTCCGGGAGGCGCCCGCCGATGAGGCGCCGGGTTTTGCACAGGCCGCCGCGCTGCGACTGGACGCCAACGAGCAGCCGGTGTGGGCGGAATGCACGCTGTCGGAGAACCGGAACCCCGAAGTGGTTTTGCTTGCGCTGCGGGAGGCGAACTCCGACCCGGGTGCAGCACGAAAGGAATAGCATCATGCGACGAGTCATTCCCTGTGCACTGGTCCTGGTGACGGCCGTGACGCTCGTGGGCGGCAGCGGTGCGGGCGCACAATCTGCGTATGCGCCGGGTTCGGTGGCGTCCAGAGCCGAGAGATCGCGGGAACGTGTGCGCGCCGCGCAGGCCGAGGTAAGCACCCTTCGGGAGCAGCGTGACACGAAGCGGGAGCAATACAAAGCGGGGTTGACGAACCGGTCGGAAGTGGTGGAACTGGAACGGCGGCTGGAACAGGCAGAATCCGTGCTGATAACGGCCATGCGGGACATGGAAGAGGCGCAGCGGTTCGCGGCTCTGCGGAAGCCTGTCGCGGTGCGGCTACGGGACGCCACCGTGCGCCAGGCGGCGCAGGTGCTCACGCAGGCTTCGGGCCTGACGATCCGCGCGGACGATTCGGTGCCCCAGGACACGCGACTGACGATCGAGGCGCGCCGCGTGCCGCTGGCGGACCTGCTGGAGACCGTCGGCAGGCAGGCGAACCTGGTGATCGCGCCGGAAGCGGACGGCGTGCGGCTGACGGCGCCTTCGGAGCTGAGCGTCAACGGCCAGCAGCAGCAATTCTGGGAGGGGCCCAACTTCCCGTGGAGCCGCGAATGGGGCTCCCCGCCCGTGTCGGCCGAATCTGGCACCCGGTTCGGGAGTGGCCCCGTGTTCGGCGGCGGCCTTGGTGGCGCCAATGCCTTCGGCGGTGGCGGAGGACGCGGAGGCGGCTTTGGCGGCGGCGGCTACGGCGGCGCGCCGGGGGATCTCCCTGCGCCGGCCAGCGTCGACCCGCACGTACCCGGTGCTCCCGACCCGTTCCGGGCGCACCCGCTCGGTGGTGCCGGCTCCGGTCCCGGCCGTTTGGCGCTCACCACGGTGGGCAGCGACCTGATCGTCGTGGCCGAGCCGGGCAGCGGGCCGAGGAACGAGGCGGGCGTGTGGCTGACCGTGTACCGGCTGGGCAGGGGCGGCGTGCAGATGACGCAGGTAAGCAGCACGTTCCACCGCACCCGCACGCTGGCCCGGGCTTCCGGCACCGCGCCGCCATCGGTCGCCCCTGCGCGGCCGCGCCAAGTTGCGCCTGCCAGGGCAGTCGCTCCCGGCGCCCGGCCCGTCGCGCCGCCTCCCGCGACGACGGCGCCCGACCTGGTTCCCGCCAGGTAGGGGAAGCAGCGCCCGCAGCCCCGGCAGAATCCCGTGCGGGGTTCTGCCGGGGCGCTTGCTTGCACAGTTGCCAGGGCGTCGTATAATGGATACGGCGCCCACCATGGACGGTGCGGTCGCCGCTCGTCCATGGAGCAACGATGAACTCTTTCCCGTACGGCAAGGCCGCCTTCTGGATCGCGGCCCTTTCGCTTTTGTCCGGCCTGTACCTGGCCTTCAACCCCGTCCCCCGCAAAACCACCACGCTGACGATGTGGACGTTCGCCAAGCCGCACGCCGAGGCGTACCTGGAGGCCGTCCCGTCGTTCGAGAAGGCGAACCCGGGCGTCAAGGTGGACATCCAGCTCGTCTCCTACAACGCCACGACGCAGCGGCTCCGGGCCGCCTTCTGGTCGGACCTCGACGTGCCCGATCTGGTGGAAGTCGAGATCAGCGCGGCGGGCAGCTTCTTCCGGGGCACGCAGGAGAACATCGGGTTCGTCGATCTGACGGACCGCATCCGGGCCGAGGGACTGCAGGAGGCCATGGTGCAGGCGCGCTTCGCGCCTTACATGAGCCGGGGCCGCATCTTCGGCCTGCCCCACGACGTCCACCCCGTCCAGATCGCCTACCGCCGCGACATCTTCGAGAAGGAGGGCGTCGATGTCGATGCGATCCGCACGTGGGACGACTTCGTGCGCGTCGGCCGCATGCTGACCATCCCCAACAAGCGCTACATGATGGAGCTTTCCGACACGGGCGCGGGCAACTTCGAGACGTTCCTGTTCCAGCGCGGCGGCGGCTACTTCGACGAGAGCGGCAAGTGCACCATGGACGACGAAACCGCCGTCCGGACCATGCTCCAGTACGTGCCGCTCGTCGCCGGGCCCAACAAGATCGGCAACGATTTGGGCGGCGGCCAGATCCTGACCCGCGCGGTCGAGGACGGCTACCTGCTGTGCCTGTTCTGCCCCGACTGGCGCTCCAAGGGGCTGGAGAACGACATCGCCAAGATGAAGGGCAAGATGGCGCTCATGCCCCTGCCCGCCGTCGCGCCCGGGGAGCGGCGCACCAGCACCTGGGGTGGGACGATGCTCGGCATCACGAAAAAGTCCCGGAACCAGGACCTGGCGTGGAAGTTCGCCAAGCACCTGTATTTGAACGAGAAGGACCTCGCCGAGCGGTTCGCGGGGACCAACATCCTCCCGCCCGTGCGGGCGGTCTGGGATGACCCGGCCTTCACCCGACCCAACCCGTACTGGAGCGGCCAGCCGCTGGGAACCACCTACGCCAAACTCGCGCCCGAGGTGCCGTTCCAGTACGGCAGCCCGTTCATCCAGACCGCCAAGGCCAAGATGGGCCAGGCCGTCGTCGCCTGCGTCCAGCGCTACAACCGGCAGGGGGAGAGCGGTTTCGAGCCGTTCGTCCGCGCACGGCTCAAACAGAGCGCGGACGAGATACGCAAGATGATGGCCCGCAACCCGTACTGAGGAGGCACCCCCATGGACGACATCCGGCCGCTCGCCGAGCAGCAGGTCCGCTTCTTCGAGACCTTCGGCTATCTCCAGTTCCCCGGCCTTTTTGCCGACCGCATGGACGAAATCTCCCGCGAGTTCGAGGCGGTCTGGGAAGCGCGCGGCGGCGGGCACGCCGGCAGCCGGCACGACGGCACGGCCCGCTCCTGCATCGTGCCGTTCATCGACCAGCGCGAGCGGCTGGCCGCGCTGCTGGACGATCCGCGCATCCGCGGGATCGCGCAGGGCCTTTTAGGGGACGATTTCAACTACATGGGCAGCGACGGCAACTACTACGTCGGCGACACGGGCTGGCACTCGGACGGCTGGCACACCGGGATCCGCCACATCAAGCTCGCCTTCTATCTGGACCCGCTGACCCGGGACACGGGCGCGCTGCGCGTCATCCCCGGCAGCCACCTCCCCGGGGACCGCTTCTCGGACGCCCTGCGGGAACAGGCGGGGCGGAGCGGCGAGCAGTGGGGGGTGGCGGGGCCGGACGTGCCCGCTGTCGCCCTGGAAACGCGGCCCGGCGACCTGGTGTGCTTCCACCACAACACCAAGCACGCCGCCTTCGGCGGCGGCACGCAGCGCCGCATGTTCACGATCAACCTGTGCGGGCGTTACCCCGAAGACCAGATTCAGGACCTGCGCGACTATATCGCCGGCCACGCGCGGTTCTGGCTCGACCGCAACTACGGCGAGACCATGATGCGAACGGCGGGACCGGAGCGGATGCGGCATCTGGAACAGGTGATGGCGAACGACGGCCACCTGGCCGAACTGTCCCGCCGGGCGCGCGCGACCATGGCCGAGCCGTCCCGTGGGTAACGCCGGCAGGAGCGAGGAGAGGAACCCATAATGGCGACGACGACGTTGCGTGACAAGCGCAGCCCGGCCCAACAGGCGCCGCCGCTGACAGCCGGCGAGCGCTGGACCCGGCTCCAACACCGGATGGCGCCCTACCTGTTCGTGTCGCCGTTCCTGATCCTGTTCGCGGTCTTCGGCCTGTGGCCGATCGTCAAGAGCCTGATCCTGTCCACCTACGCGACCAACGGGCCCAAGGACATGGTCTTCATCGGCGCGGGGAACTTCCGCTACGTGCTCGCCGACGCCGACTTCCACACGGCGGTGAAGAACACGGTCACCTTCGCGCTGTGGTCGGTCTTCCTGCAGCTTCCGCTCGCGCTCGGGCTCGCCCTGCTGCTCGTGCAGCCCTGGGTGCGGGCGCGCGAGTTCTTCCGGCTCGCCTTCTTCGCGCCGAACCTGCTGGGGCAGGTGTTCGTCGGCGTGCTGTTCTCGGTCCTGTTCGTGCCGCAGTACGGCCTGCTCAATCAAGCGCTGCACAGCTTCACGGGCGGGCGGTTCGCGCTGGACACCAAGTGGCTGTCGGACCCCGCTCTGGTGATGCCCGCCCTGGTGCTGACGTCGCTCTGGATGTACGTCGGCTTCAACATGATCTATTTCCTGGCCGCGCTCCAGGCCGTCGACCGGGAGCTGTACGAGGCGGCGACCGTGGACGGGGCGAACGGCTGGCAGCAGTTCAAGGCGGTCACCTTGCCGGGCATCCGGCCCGTGGCCGTGTTCGTGCTCATCACCAGCACCATCGGCTCGTTCCAG
>CADCTO010000497.1 GCA_902805585.1 uncultured Armatimonadota bacterium
GACTATTCCAGCGTCGCCTTCTGGTACCAGACCGGGCGGCCGACGTTCGCGGCCCGCGCCCCGCACGCCCGCGCCCGCCGGCTCCCGAGCCTGGAGCGCGCCATCGTCCACGCCCGCGACTTCGACGGTCCGGCGCACCGGGGCAAGGGGGAGGTTGTCACGCAGCGGCTCGCGCAGTACGACGGCCCGCAATTGCTTTACAAGCCGGAAGGGCCCGAAGGGGCGTGGCTGGAGATCCCCTTCGAGGTCCGGAAGAAAGAGCCGCTGCGGCTGCTGCTGCGGATGACGAAGTCGTACGACTTCGGCCGCTATCAGGCGACGCTGAACGGCGTGAAGGTCGGCGAGCCGATGGACTTCTATAACCCCGAGATCGATAGTGCGGAGTTCCACCTGCTCGACTTCTGGCCGGAGCCCGGCCAGTACACGCTGCGGCTGGAGTGCGTGGGCAAGAACCCCCGGTCGGAAGGCCACTACCTCGGCGCGGAGTCGGTGCGCCTGCGCGAGCGCCGCCCGCGTGTGACGGCGTTCGGCCACGACCGCGACAAGGATTGGAAGCGGAAGCCGGAACTGTACCGTTGAGCTTGGCCGCCGCGTCCGCGACCGCGGCCGCGCGAGGAGAACCGTGATGACTTGGAAAAACGGGTGCGGGTACACGCGGACCCGCGGAGGCGCACGTCGGTGAGCCTGCGCGCCATGAGCGGGCCGGCGCCCGGCGCGTCGTCGCGGCCGATCAAGCCGCAGACGGCCCGGCGCGTCGTGCGCGCGTTCGCCCCGTACAAACCCCAGATCGCCTGGATCGTCGTCTCCGTGCTCGTCTCGTCGGCGCTGGGACTGCTCTCGCCCTTCTACCTGCGCACCATCGTCAACGAAGGGCTCCTCGGGCCGGACCTGAACGTCGTGACGCGCTACACGCTCTACACCCTGGCTGCCACACTGGGCGCGACGGCCACCGCGCTGGCCTACGGCTACCTGTCGGTCGTGGTGGGCCAGGACATCATGCGCGACCTGCGCAACCAGCTCTACGACCATCTTCAGGGCATGTCGCTGCGCTTCTTCACCGGCACGCGGACGGGCGAGATCCAGTCCCGGCTCATCAGCGACGTGGGCGGCGTGCAGTCCGTGGTCAGCGACACCGCCGCCAACGTGCTCTCGAACGGGACCACCGTCCTTTCCACCCTGGTCGCGATGCTGTACATGGACTGGCGCCTGACGCTCCTCAGCGTCGGCGTGCTGCCCCTCTTCGCGCTCCTGGCCGCCAAGGTCGGCAGCTACGCCCGGGGCGTGCGCGGCACCGTTCAGGCGCAGCTCGCCGACCTGAACGCGACGATGCAGGAGACGCTGTCGGTCTCGGGCGTGCTGCTGACCAAGACGAGCGGGCGGCGCTCTCTGGCGCTGGAGAAGTTCACGGGCGAGAACCAGGCGCTCACGGACTCGCAGGTCAAGCAGTCGATGATCATGCGCTACTTCTTCAACCTGATCGGCCTGACGTTTTCGCTCACGCCCGCCCTCGTCTACTGGCTCGCCGGCTACCTGATCGTCGCCGAGGACGACGGGCGCCTGACGCTGGGCACCATCGTCGCCTTCACCGCGCTCCAGTCGCGCCTTTTCTTCCCGCTCACGGGCCTGCTGAACGTCCAGGTGGAAGTGACCGGCGCGCTCGCCCTCTTCGACCGCATCTTCGAGTACCTGGACCTGAAGCAGGAGATCGTGGACGCGCCGGACGCCGTCGCGCTCGACCCGCACGCGGTCCGCGGCGAGGTCGCCTTCGAGCACGTCTCGTTCCGCTACGCGGAGGAGCAGGAGCGGCCGACCCTGGAGGACGTCTCTTTCGTCGCGCGGCCGGGCGACCTGGTAGCCCTGGTCGGCGCGTCGGGCGCGGGCAAGACGACGCTGACGTACCTCATCCCCCGGCTGTACGACGCGGACGCGGGCGCGATCCGGATCGACGGCCACGACGTGCGCGCGGTGACGATGGAATCGCTGGGGCGGGTGGTCGCGATGGTGACGCAGGAGACCTACCTGATCCACGACACGATCCGGGCGAACCTGCGCTACGGGCGGCAGGACGCGAGCGACGACGAGATCGTGGCGGCCGCCCGGGCCGCCGCGATCCATGACCACATCGCCGGCCTGCCCGAGGGATACGATACGGTCGTCGGCGAACGGGGCTATAAACTGTCCGGGGGGCAGAAGCAGCGGATCGCCATCGCGCGCGCCATCCTGAAGGACCCGCGCATCCTCATCCTGGACGAGGCGACGTCGGCGCTGGACACGCAGTCGGAGCGCCTGATCCAGGCGGCGCTGACGCCGCTCATGGCGGGACGGACCACGTTCGCGGTCGCGCACCGCCTCTCGACCATCCTGGCCGCGGACACGATCCTCGTGCTGGAGCACGGCCGCGTCGTCGAGCGCGGCACGCACGACGAACTGCTGGCGGCGGGCGGCGCCTACGCCCGCCTCTACGCCGCGCAGTTCCTGACCGAGGGCGGGGAGGCCGCTCCGCCGGGTGCGTAGGCGTCCCCCGGCCGCCTACAGCGCCTTCAGGTAGGCCACCAGGTCTTTCAGCTCTGCCTCCGTCAGGTCCGGCTTGCCGGTAAGCCGCGAGGGGCGGTGGTGCCGCGTCAGCACCTCCTCCAGCGTTTTGGCGCGGCCGTCGTGCAGGAACGGCGCCCGGTCGTACACGCCGCGCAGGGGGGGCGGGTTGAAGCCCTTGTAGGCGTCGCGTTCGGACTCCAGGCCGACCGTGAAAACGCCTGGGCTCGTGAAATCGGGGCCGGCGTGGCAGGACGTGCAGGCCTTGTCCTTGAAGACGGCCTCGCCGCGTTTCGCCGCCGCCGTCAGGCTGCCGTCGGGGTTTCGGTGGGGGCTGGGCACGAAATCGAGGGTCCGGAAAAAGGCCAACAGCGCGTCCAGGTCTTCCCCGGCCGGCTCCGTCCCCTGCATCGACTTGATCATCGACTCGTGGATGCCGCCGCGCAGGTCCTTCTGCCATCCGTGCCACGTCCACGGGCCCGTGCGCGCGACCCCCCGCAGGCTCAGCGTCTTCTTGGGCATGCCGTAGCTGCCGTCGTTGAACGTGTCGAAGCTGCCGCCGTTGGTGTGGCCGTCCACGTGGCACGTGTTGCAGGAAAACCACTGGTTGAACGAGCGCCCGGCGTCATAGAACATCGCTTCGCCCCGGCGCGCGAGCGAAGGCGTCGCGGGTCCGCCGAGCGCGATGGTGCGGGCCATCTTCCCCGTAGCCACGTCGACGACCTGCACCGCGTTCGCGAGGTAGTTGGCGACCACGACGGTTTTTCCATCGGGGGCGAAGCGGACGCCGAGCGGCCGGCCCCCCAGCGGGACGCGGCGCAGGCGCTGCGGGTTGCTGCGAAGTTCGGGCTCGATGTGGTCGCCGGGGCCACCGTAGGCGATAAAGGGCAGCGGCTGGCCGAGCAGCAGCAGCTCGTGCGTGCCGCCGGCCGTCACGGCGATCGTTTTCCCGTCCGGGCTGAGCGCCACGCCGTCCAGATCGCCGACCGCCTTGCCGCGCTCGTCCAGCGCGATCGCCTCGCGCGGCCCCTCCTCGACCAGTGAGACCCGGTTGAGGCGGTTGGCGACGACCCAGCCGTTGTCGATGTTCTCCCGCGTCGCCGCCAGGCCCCGCTCCGAGATGTTCGCGACGTAGGCCCAGGCGCCGTCCGGCGCGATTGCGAGGTGCCGCAGGTTCCGCCCGAGCGTGCGCACCGTATGCACGACCGCGCGCGTCTTCGTGTCCACCACGCTCACGTCGCGGGAGCGCGCGTTCCCGACCGCCAGCCGCTTCCCGTCCGGCGTCAGCGCGACGTGCCAGGGCTCGTCGCCCACGCCGATCCGGTGCTTCACGGTCATCGCCCTCAGGTCCACGACCGCTACAGCGTCTTCCCCCGCCAGCGCCACGTACGCCTGGGAGCCGTCCGCCGCGATGGCGACCCCGCGCGGTTCGTCGCCGACGGCGAAGGTGCGGACCGGCTTGAGGGCGGTGGGGGACACGTCCAGGACGGAAACGGAATCTGAAAGCCAGTTCGTCACCAGAGCGCGCCGGTTGTCTCGCGACAAGGCCACCGCGAAGGGCCGCTTCCCGACCCGGGTCTCGGCCACGAGCTTCCCTTCCGCCAGGTCTACCAGGGATGCCGTGTCCGAGGTCGCGTTCGCCGTGACCGCCCGGCGCCCGTCGCCGGTCAGGGCCACGTCGGATGGCGACCGATCCTTCTCGGCCGGAGGTGCGGAGACGGTAGGCTCGGGACGCAGGAAGGCGAAAAGAAGGAGTGCGGGAAGCGGGGCGAGCCAGAGTCTCTTCATGCGGAGGCTTTCCAAAGACGATAAATCACAAACAAAGGAGGGCGGGCGGCATCTGCCGCCCGCCCGGCTGCGTCAGTAGGAGGTCACAGGCGGGCTGAACTAGCCACGCGAGGAACCCCTCAGCCGAAGGGCCGATTCGACTTCACGGCGACCGGCTTGCCCGCCAGAAGCGCCTTCACCGCATCCACGACGAACGTCCGCTTGACGCCCATTTCGGTCGGGCTGTCATCCCAGGAACCCTGGTAGCGGAGGATGCCCTGCTTGTCGATCACGAGGACCGTGGGCGTGTTCCGGATGTCGGCCCACGTCACGAGCTCGTTTTTCTTCTTGTAG
>CADCTO010000498.1 GCA_902805585.1 uncultured Armatimonadota bacterium
ACAACATCCTCAACCTGCAGCGCTCCTGGTACTTCACGCAGGCGTCGGCCATCGACCCGCGCGCCCGCTCGCTCCCCATGCCGGACTCGCTGATGGGGAAGCTGCTGCAGTTCGTGGTGGCGCACGAGATCGGGCACACCATCGGCCTGCAGCACGACCAGATCGGCAGCTCCACCTACCCGGCCGACAGCGTGCGCAGCCCCACCTGGGTGGCCAGGATGGGGCACTCGCCCAGCATCATGGACTACTCGCGCTTCAACTACGTGGCGCAGCCGGAGGACAACATCCCGCTGGAGCACATCATCCCGCGGGTGGGGCCGTACGACCGCTACGCCATCATGTGGGGGTACAAGCCGATCCCCGGGGCGCGCACCAGCGAGCAGGAGCGCCCCACGCTGGAGCAGTGGTCGCGCATGCAGGACACCATCCCCTGGTACCGCTTCTCGGCCGGCAACGAGTTCGGCGGCTACGGCACGCTGAACGAGGCGGTGGGCGACGCGGACCCCATCAAGAGCACGGGGCTGGGCTTCCGCAACCTGCAGCGCGTGGTGGGCTACATCCCCGGCGCCGCCACGCGGCCGGGCGAGGACAACGCCGACCTGCGCGAGCTGTACGACCGCACGGTGCAGCAGTGGTCCACCGAGGCGGGCCACGTGGCCACCATGGTGGGCGGCGGCACGGTGCAGTACAAGTCGGGGAGCCAGCCGGGCGCGGTGTACGCGCCCATGCCGGCCGCGCGCCAGGCCGCCGCGGTGCGCTTCCTCAACGAGAACGTGTTCATCACGCCCAAGTACCTGATCCGCCCCGACATCGCCAGCCGCATCGAGGCGGGCGGGATGATCAACCGCGTGAACGCCGCGCAGGTGCGCGTGCTGAACATGCTGTTCGACGACGGGCGGATGAACCGCCTGCTGGAGCAGGAAGCGCTGGGCCGCGAGCGCCAGTACGTCTACCCGCTCGCCACCATGCTGGACGACGTGCGCGGCGGCGTCTGGAGCGAGCTGCGCGACGCGCGCCCGGTGATGGACCCGTACCGGCGCGAGCTGCAGATGGACTTCCTCTCCATCATCGACCGCAAGCTGAACCCGCCCGAGACGCCGGCGCAGGTGGTCTTCTTCCCGGGCCAGCCGCGCCCGACGCCGCTCTCGGACGACGCCAAGTCGCAGCTGCGCGGCGAGCTCACCACCCTTAACGCGCTGATCGCGCGCGCCGTCGCCCGCACCACGGACCGCGCCTCGCAGCTCCACCTCCAGGGCGCCATGCACCGGATCGAGCAGATCCTGGACCCGGACTGAGGCGGCCGGTGGCTCTGGAAAGGCGCCGCCGGAGGTAACCGTAGGTAGCAAAAAAGCTCAGCAGCCGCGGACGATCCAGTCCGCGGCTGCCGAGTGATTTGCTAA
>CADCTO010000499.1 GCA_902805585.1 uncultured Armatimonadota bacterium
GCAGGCGCCGGTGGAGCGGGGCGCGCCGCCCGCGGCCCCCTGGAACCGCCTGTACCCGCGCCCGATCCCGCTGTGGAAGGACTTCGGCCTGCGGCCCTACACCAACGCCGCCGAACTACCCGCGCGCTCCACCGGCCGGCCCGTCGTCGCGCGGCTCCCGTACAACGCCCAGGTGACGCCGTGGCTGAAGATCGACGCGCCCGCCGGCCTGGTGATCGAGATGCGCACCGACAACGCGCTGAACGAGATCTACACGCAGTACGTGACCCGCGCGGGCGTGCAGGAGTTCGAGGGGCTGGCCTGGATGAACGGGCACGCGGTGGTGTACCGGATGCCCCCCGGGGTGAAGATCCTTTCGCTCCGGTACCGCGAAACGGGGTACGCCGCAGACCTGAGCGGCGCGTTCTCCAGCAACCAGCCGTTTTACGACCGGCTCTGGGCCAAGGCGCAGCGCACGCTGTACGTGACGATGCGCGACAACTACATGGACTGCCCCGACCGGGAACGGGCGCAGTGGTGGGGCGACGCCGTGAACGAACTGGGCGAGGCGTTTTACGCGCTCAGCCCGTCGTCGGGGGCGCTGACGCGAAAGGCGATCTTCGACCTGATCCGCTGGCAGCGCCCGGACAAGACGGTGTACTCCCCGGTGCCGGCGGGCAACTGGGACAAAGAACTCCCCGCGCAGATGCTGGCGAGCGTCGGCAAATACGGGTTCTGGACGTACTACTTCCACAGCGGCGACCGGCGCACCCTCGCGGCGGCCTATCCGCACGTGAGAGACTACCTTTCGGTGTGGCGGCTCGACGCGGACGGGCTGGTCGTGCACCGCCCCGGCGGCTGGGACTGGTCGGACTGGGGCCGGAACATCGACGAACGCCTGCTGGACAACGCCTGGTTCTGCCTGGCGCTGGAAGGCGCCGCCGACATGGCCGACGCGGTCGGCCGCAGGAACGAGGCGGCGGCGTACCGGGCCCGGCGCCGATCGCTGGCGGGCGCGATCAACAAGCGCCTGTGGAACGGGCAGGAGTACCGCACGCCGGGCTACCAGGGCGCCACCGACGACCGCGGCAACGGGTTGGTCGTAGTCGCGGGCATCGTCGATCCCGCCCGGTTCGCGGCCGTCAAGCAGGTGCTCGCCCGGGAGTTCCACGCAAGCCCCTATATGGAGAAGTACGTCCTGGAAGCGCTGGTGCTCATGGGCGACCCCGACGCCGCGCTCGCCCGGATGCGGCGGCGCTACGACAGGATCGTGGCCGGCCCGCTGACGACGCTGCCCGAGGAGTGGAACGGCGGCACCGACAACCACGCCTGGTCCGGCGGGCCGCTGACGATCCTGTCGCAGTACGTCGCCGGCGTCGCGCCGCTGACCCCGGCCTATGCGACGTACGAGGTGCGTCCCCGGATGGGCTCGCTGAAGCGCGTCCACGCGACGGTGCACAGTGTCAAGGGCAAGATCGACGTGCGGCTCGCCCGGGACGGGGACCGCTTCCGCCTGGCCCTTGCCTCCCCCGCGGCGACGTCGGCGGTCGTCTGCATCCCCATCGACGGGCGGAAACGCACGCGTGTGGCGGTGAACGGGAAAGCGTTCTGGGACAGCGGCAAGGGGGGCACATCGGGCACCCCGCGCGGGGTTTCGTTCCGGGGCGTGGATGCGGGCTACGCCCGGTTCGCGGTGCCGCCGGGCTCGTGGCGGTTCGAGGCCCGATAGCGGCCGGTGTTTTTCGCCGCGGGACTAGCCGAGGAAGGCGGGGGGCGGGGGCGTCCTGTCCATCTCGATCACGACGGTGGTCCCGCCGGTGCCCGTTTGCAGAAACACCCGGTCCGAGAACCGGAGCACGATGCCCCAACCGTGGCCGAAGCTGCCGGCGGTGGTATACCCGGCTTCGAGCGTCGCCCGGTGCAGGTAGTCCAGCCCGATGCCGGTGCCCTGGTCCTCGATCCACGCCTGGACGGTGCCGCCGTCCGGCGTCGCTCCCACGTAGGCGACGCCGCCCCGGCCGTGCTTCACGGCGTTCATCGCGGCCTCGTGCACGGCGCTCATCAGGTCGAAACCGCGCCCTGCCGGGAAACCATATTCCAGGGCGGCGTCATGCACCGCCATCCGCACGGGGCGCAGCGACTCCTGCGTCAGCGTGACCGGGCCGGTGACCGCCGGTAGGCGGGCGGGCAGGCAGGCGGGGGTGTCGCACAGCCGCAGGCGCCCCCCCGTCACGCTGAACAAAACGTCGCGCAGAAAGTCGCGCTGCCAGAGGGCCAGATCCTCGGCCTGTTTGCGGAGTGTGATGTCCTCGACGATCCCCTCGATCACCGCCTCGTCGTTGAGACGCGCAGCCGCTTCGTTGACGGAGACCCAGACCGTGCTGCCGTCGGGGCGGGTGATCTGCGCTTCCCGGTCCCGCAGCGCGGGGCCGCCCGCCCCGACTTTTTGCGTCGGGTTGTGCCGCTCGTCGGCCTCGAACGGGAGCCACAGGTGCGCGTGGAACGATGCCGATGCGGCGGCGGCATCGTCCGCCCCGGCGACGCCGAGCAGTCGGAGCAGCGCGGGGTTACTTTCCAGCAGGCGCCCCTCGGCCGTCGCCCGGAACACGCCGACGTTGACGCGGTTGAGCAGCGATTCGAGCCGCACCTCCAGGCGCGCGGCCTGTTGCCGGGCCTCGGCGCGCTCCAGGGCGGCCCGGAGCGCCGCGGGAAGCCGCAGGTAGTGCTTGCCGGCCTTGATGACGTAGTCGTCGAGACCCTCCTTCATCGCCTCGACCGCGATCTCCTCGCTGCCGGTGTTCGTGAACATGACCACGGGCCGGGCGGGGAACCGTCCCTTGACCGCGCGCAGTATGGCCAGGCCGTCGGTCCAGCCGATGTGGAAGTCGGTGACGACGGCGTCGAAGCCGCCGCGCGCCAGCTGCGGCTCGAACGTTTCGCGGTCCGTGACCTCATAGGTTTCGAGGTCGGGGAACTCGCGCTGGAGCGCGCGGGCGGCGAGCGTCCGGTCGTCCGGGTTGTCATCCACGAGAAGGACACGCAGCGGCATGGGCGTCGGCAGGAGCCGCCTTTCAGGCGCCCGTCCCGGGGCCGTAGTCTATCGGCGGCGTCTGGTTATGGACCGCCCAGTACGACCCGAGGCTTTTGACCATGTCCAGCAGCGCGTCGAAGCGTACGGGCTTGACGAGGTACGAGTTGGCGCCCAGCTCGTACGCACGCTCGATGTCGCCGCTCTCCTTCGAGGAGGTGAGCACCACCACGGGCACGCGGCTCACGGCGGCCGGCTGCGCGCGCAGCCATTCGAGCACCTCCAGGCCGCCGCGGCGGGGCAGCTTCAGGTCGAGCAGCACGAGGGCGGGCCGGGGGTGGCGCTCGCGGTCGGCGTACGGCTCGCCGCAGCCCAGGTAGGCGACGGCCTCCTCCCCGTCGGCCACGCGAAGTGGGGCGGAAAGCCCGGCCTGCCGGAACGCGCGCTGGATCAGCAAAACGTCGTTGGTGTCGTCCTCGACCAGCAGGACCGGGAAGGGGAGTGTAGGCAATGCGATTGCGGCGGTCATGTCTTGTTTTCTCCCCGCGGAAGCTCGATCCAAAACCGGCTGCCGCCCCCGCCGTCTTCGCGCGACTCCACGCCGGCGCGCCCGCCCAGGCGCTCGACGCCCTTGTGCACGATGGCGAGCCCGATGCCGGTGCCGGGGTAGGCCTCGATCCCGTGCAGGCGCTCGAAGACGCGGAAGATGCGCTCGCGGTGTTCCGGCGCGATGCCGATGCCGTTGTCCTCCACCCAGAGCCGCACGTCCGCGTGCCCGCCCGCGTCCTCGCGCGCCTCGGCCCGGATGCGCACTCGCGGGGGTACCCCCTTCGCCACGAACTTCAGGGCGTTGGCGACCAGGTTCGTCACCACCTGGACCAGCGTACCCCGGTGACCGTGGACGCCGGGCAGGGGATGCTCCACCACCACCTCGGCGCCCCTGGCGCGCACCTCCGATTCCAGCCCGCTGACGGCTTCGTCCACGACGCCGGACAGGTCGACCGGCGCGAGCGGCAGATCCGCGCGGGACAGGCGGCTGTAGGCGAGCAGGTCGGCGATCAGGGTGTCCATGCGGTCGGCGGCGCCGACGATGCGCGCGACGTACTCCTGCGCTTCCGGCTCCAGGGCGCCCGCGTAGTCCTCGGTGAGCGCCTGGCCGAAGCCCTGCATGGCCCGGAGCGGCGCGCGCAGGTCGTGGGCGACGACGTGCGAGAAGTCTCCCAGCGACTGGTTCGCCTCGCGCAGCGCGGCGTTCGCCTGCTCCAGATCGCGCGTGCGCTCGGCGACCCGGCGCTCCAGCGACGCGTTGAGTCGGCGCACCTCCTGCTCGGCCCGCAGGTGCTCGGTGATGTCACGCCCGACGCCGATCACACCCACGATCCGACCGCTGTGGTCGCGATACGGGCTTTTCGTGGTCTGGTAAGTGCGCACCTCGCCCGATGCCAGGGTCACCGCCTCCTCATACACCTGGGTCTCGCCGCTCGCCATGATGTGCCGGTCGTTCTCCCGCAGCGGCCCGACGATGTGTGGGGGCAGCAGGGCGGTGTCGTCGCGGCCCAGCACCTCCGCGACCGGCCTGCCGAAGATGCGGCCGACGGTGAGGTTTGCCAGCAGGTAGCGGCCCGCGCCGT
>CADCTO010000500.1 GCA_902805585.1 uncultured Armatimonadota bacterium
CGGGCTCCTAGAACTCGGCCCCGCTGCGCGGATCGAGTCCGAAAAGTCCGGAAAGCGCTCCCTTCACGATGGGCTTATCCAGAACTCCGGCATACCAGCGCTGGGCGGCGCGCTGGTTGGAGACGGAGACCGTCGGGTAGACGTGGATCAGGTCGGCGATGGCACGGACCGGCAGGTTCTGCTGCATCGCGAGCACCCATTCGTGGATCAGGTCGCCCGCGTTCGGGCCCAGGATGTGCGCGCCGACGACGGTCCCGTTCAGCCCCGTCACGATGACCTTGACCAGCCCTTCGGTCCGGTTCTCGACGATGGCACGGTCGTCCTGGCGGAACGTGTGGCGCAGCACCTGGATGTTGTCTGCGCCGTGCTTGTCGCGCGCCTGCTCCTCGGTCAGGCCGACGTGCGCCATCTCCGGGTCGGTGAACGCCGCCCAGGGCGACACGTTGTAGGGCACGGCCTGCGCGCCGGGGAACAGGATGTTGCGGACCAGGATCTTGGCCTGGTGCTCGGCCATGTGGGAGAACTGGTAGCCCCCGACGATGTCGCCGCAGGCCCAGATGTTGGGCGCGCTCGTGTGTCCCGCGGGCCCGACCCGGACGTACCCCTTGTCGTTCAGCGCGACGCCGACCGCGTCGAGGCCCAGACCCGCCGTGTTCGCCTGGCGTCCCGCGGCGACCAGGATCTCCTCCGCGGCAAGCTCCCGCGCTTCGCCCTCGCCGGTCGCGATGGTGACGACCTTGCCGCCGTTACCGTCCCGACGGACGGACCTGACCTGCGCTTTCAGGACGATCTCGATGCCTTCCTCCCGCAGCACGTCGGTAAGCAGGATAGCAAGCTCGGCGTCGTCCTGTTTCAGCAGGCGTTCACTCCGGTCCACCATGGTGACGTCCGCGCCCAGGCGGCGCAGCGCCTGGCCCATCTCGCAGCCGATGTAGCCGCCGCCGATGACGACGAGGGATTCGGGGATACGCGGCAGGTCGAACAGCGTGGTGTTGGTGACGAAGCCGGCTTCTTTCAGACCCGGGATGTCCGGTTTGGCGGGCGAAGAGCCGGTCGCGAGCAGGAACGAGCGCGCCCGCAGATCGCCTGCCGGCGTGCGGAGCAGGTGGGGGCCGAGGAAGCGCGACTCGCCGAAGAACAGCTCGACGCCGAAGTCGCGCAGCATCTGCTCGGTCGCGTCGTTGAAACGCACCTCCTCGATCTTGCGCTTTACGTAGGCGAGTGCCCCGGCGCAGTCGTCGCGGGTAAAGGGAACGTTCTTCAGACCCAACTCGTCGCCGGCCGTGCGCATGGTGCGGGCGACGTCGGCGACGTGGAGCAGCGCCTTGGAAGGCACGCAGCCGGTCCACAAACACTCACCGCCGATGCGGCGTTTCTCGACGAGCGCGACCCGCG
>CADCTO010000501.1 GCA_902805585.1 uncultured Armatimonadota bacterium
GTCGATGATGTTGATGCGGTACGTGTTGCCGAAGCGATCCCACTGGCAGGTGGTGGCGGCGGACGTGATGGTGATGCCGCGCTCCTGCTCCTGCTCCATCCAGTCCATGGTGGCCGCACCCTCGTGCACCTCGCCGATCTTGTGCGTGCGGCCCGTGTAGTACAGGATGCGCTCGGTCGTCGTGGTCTTGCCGGCATCGATGTGCGCCATGATGCCGATGTTGCGGTATTTGTCGAGCGTTGTGGTGCGGGCCATGGTTCTTTTATCCAGTTACGCAGAAGCGCGGGGCGCGGGGACGGAACGTTCCGCCCGCCGCGCCGCCGCGAGTTCCGACACCGTGTTGGTTGACCAGCGGAAGGCTACCAGCGGTAGTGCGCGAAAGCCTTGTTGGCGTCCGCCATGCGGTGCGTGTCGTCCTTCTTCTTGATGGTCGCGCCTTCGTTGCGCGACGCGGCAAGAAGCTCGGCCGCCAGGCGGTCCGCCATCGTCTTCTCGCCGCGGGCGCGGGCATAGCCCACCAGCCAGCGCATGGCGAGAGCGGTGCGGCGCTCCGGGCGAACCTCGACCGGCACCTGGTAGGTGGCGCCGCCCACGCGGCGGCTCTTCACCTCGAGGACCGGCTTGGCGTTGTTCAGAGCGGTCTTGAAGATCGTCTCGCCCGGCTGCCCGGAGCGCTCTTCGGCGATCTTCATCGCGTCGTAGAAGATCCCCTCGGCCGTCGACTTCTTGCCGTCGCGCATCAGGGTGTTGACGAACTTCGTGACCGACTCGCTCCCGAAAACCGGATCCGGAATGATCGGGCGCTTGACTGCGCGGTTACGACGGGACATTAGCGCTTCCCTCCCTTACCCTTGACCGGAGCGCCCTTGCCGGCGGCTGCGCCCGCCTTGGGCTTCTTGGCGCCGTACTTGGAACGTCCCTGGCGGCGGTCGTTGACGCCGGAAGCGTCAAGGGTGCCGCGGATGATGTGGTACCGCACGCCGGGAAGGTCCTTCACCCGGCCGCCGCGGATGAGCACGATGCTGTGCTCCTGGAGGTTGTGCCCCTCGCCAGGGATGTACGCCGTCACCTCGAAGCCGTTCGTCAGCCGGACGCGCGCGACCTTCCGGAGGGCCGAGTTGGGCTTCTTCGGGGTCGTGGTGTACACACGCGTGCAGACCCCGCGCTTCTGCGGGTTGTTCCGCATGGCGGGCGACTTGCTCTTGTTGACGAGCGTCTGGCGCCCCTTGCGGACCAGCTGATTGATCGTCGGCATACTTGAAAGCCAGGGTAGACGAAAACGCAAAAACACTGGCGAAGGCCTGGGGCCCCCGCCGCCGCGAACTGAAAAAGTTGCGCGACAGACTGGCAAACTTAGAGGGGTTGCGGGTATCTGTCAACCCTCCGGGGCCTGT
>CADCTO010000502.1 GCA_902805585.1 uncultured Armatimonadota bacterium
CCGCGGCACCTCCACGGATATAAACGTACCGCAGGCACGGTTTCTTCACCGGGCAAGAAAATAAAAAGCGGCGGCCCGCGATCGCGGGCCGCCGCTTTCTTTCTGTCCCGCTCCCGAATCAGTGTTGCGCGGGCGCCCGCACCGGGAAGCTTGTGGCGAGCAGCGGGCCGATCTTGTCGCCGCCCGCGGCCACCACGCCGAAGCGGATGGACGTCCCGTTCACCCGCCCGACCTCGGTGGTCACGCCGAGGTTGGCGTAGCGGCCGTCGAACTGGACGGACGCGTTCACCTTCGGCGTCAGGCGGAAGTTCGCGCCCGCGAGCAGGCGCAGCCCCCGCTCGTTCGTGATCTTCGCGCCGCCGAGGTACAGGCTGGCGGGTATCCCCGCCACGCCCTGCAGGTCCTTGGCGACGCTGACGAACACGCCCTGACGCCCGCCGCCGAGCGAGTCGAACATCAGCCCCGTGGTGAGCGACGGCGCCGTTCGCGTCTCCGGAACCAGGGTGTACGAGGCCAGGGGCCGGACCGTCTTCTGCTTATCGAGGTACCCGAACCCGGCCTCGAAGCGCGGGGTCACGCCGTACCGTACGAACGTTTCACCGCGCCCCGCGAGCCCCGGCGAGTACATGGTGGACAGGAACAGCGTGCCCTGTGTCAAAGTTGCGCCCACCGGACCGGTGGGGTCTTCTCCGTTTTGCGTCTGCGCAGAGAAGCCGCTGGCCGGTCAGAGGGGGCACCCCGACGCGGACTGTGCGTGGGCGGCGGGTGCGCCGCCCACCACTGCGGCGGTGGCGGCGCAGACCGCGACGAGATTCCGAATTGTGATTTTCAACGTGGTTCTCCTGACGGGACACGATTCGGCGCGCGCCTTTATGGCGGCGCGTGCGCGAGACGACAAGGGAGCCGTCACCCGCTTGACGCGGGCGGACTGTGTCAGGAGAGGACAGGCGGCGCGCGGGGTGCGGAGGATCGGCCCGGCGGCGCGCGCGGCGCCGACCGGTCGATCGCCGGTGCGTAGGAGACGGTTTCGACGACGGGCGGTACGAAAAGGACGGGTGGCGCCGGAGCCCAGCCAGGGGACACCGGTTCCGGCGCGGCGGCGAACACGAACGGCTGCTCGGCACGCTCCGTAGCCTGGCGCAGGTCACAGCATCCGGGACTGGCGAGCCGGTAGCGCGTCGCGCCCTCGGCGGTGATCGCGGCGGGGGCGACCGCGCAGCAGGTCTTGTGCGCTTCCGTCGCGGCGGCGGGGGGCATGGGTTCGCCCGTCACGCGGCACACGAGCGTCGGCGACGCGGGGAACGCCGCGAGCGCCCCCGCAAGAAGGCACAAAACCATACACAGGGTCAGCCAGCGCCGTGTCATTACAGGTCTATTCTACCGCGTTTATCCGGTCGTTCCGCGGATCGTCAGGCGGCGACCGTCAACAGGCGGGCACGCTCCGCTTCGGACAGGTCACCCACCGTCTTGAACTGCTCCTGGTACAGGTCGTGGTACAGGCCGGGGCGGTTCACCAGATCCGTGTGCGTGCCGAAATCCACGATCCGGCCCTTGTCCAGCACGAGGATGCGGTCGGCGTTCATCAGCGTCGAAAGCCGGTGCGCGATCACGAAGTTGGTGCGGCCCTTCATCAGGTCGGCGAGCGCGGCCTGGATGTTCGCCTCGGTGTGCGAGTCGAGGGCCGATGTCGCGTCGTCCAGGATCAGGATGCGCGGGTCGGCGAGGATGGCGCGGGCGATGGCCATGCGCTGCTTCTGCCCGCCCGACAGCTTGATGCCGTCCTCGCCGATCTTGGTCTCGTAGCCGTCGGGGAGCGACATGATGAAGTCGTGGAGGTCGGCGCTCCGGGCGGCGGCGATCACCTCGGCGTCGGTCGCGGACTTGCGGCCGTACTTGATGTTCTCCTTGAGCGTGACCGAGAACAGGATGGTCTCCTGCGTCACCATGCCGATGTGGCGGCGCATGGTTTCCAGCCGCACCTTGCGCACATCATGACCGTCCACGAGCACCTGCCCCTGGTTCACGTCGTAGAAGCGCGCCAGCAGGTTGACGATGGTCGTCTTGCCCGCCCCCGAGGGCCCGACGATGCCGATGATCTCGCCGGGATCGACGCAGAACGAGACGTCGTTGATGACGGGCTGGTCCGAGTCGTAGCCGAAGGTCACGCGCTTGAACTCGACCTCGCCGCGCACCGTCGGCAGGTGGGCGGCTTCGGGGGCGTCCACGATCTCGGGGCTCGTGTCCAACGTCTCGAACACGCGGTCGATGGCGGCCAGCGCCCACTGCACCTGGACGTTGAAGTCGACCAGCCGGACGGCGGGGTCATAGAGATAGCCGATGTAGCCGTAGAACGCCAGCAGCTCGCCCGGATTGAGGTTCCGGTCCAGCACCAGTGCGCCGCCGTACCAGAGCAGGCCGCCGGTCCCGAGCATGCGGATGAGCTGCGAGGTGGCGCCCAGGAAGCGGTTCAGCTTGGTCTGGGTCATGCCGAGCGCGAAGTTGTCCTTGACCGTCTGCATGAAGTAGTCGGTCTCGTGGTTCTCGCGCGCGAACGCTTTGACGACCGCGATCGCCGACAGCTTCTCGGTCAGCGTCCCAATCATCTTGTCGCGCCGTTCCTGCAGCTCGACGGAGACCTTGCGGATGCGCGACAGCAGCAGCTTGTAGTTGATGACGTAGAGCGGCAGGATCACCAGTGTCAGGAGCGCGAGGCGCCACTCCAGGAACAGGAGCCAGCCGGTCACGATCACGATCGTCGCCAGGTCGGTGATGAAGTTGACGAAGCCCGAGGTCAGCGCGTACTGGATGACGTCGATGTCGCTGGTCAGGCGGGCCATGATCTTGCCGGGCTGCCGGCCGTCGTAGTAGGCCAGCGACAGCCGCTGCAGGTGCCGGTACGACTGGAACCGCAGGTCGAAAATGACGCGCTGCCCGAGCCAGCCGATCAAGGAGTTCAGCGTGTAGGAGATCAGGCCGCGGACGCCGTACAGCGCGATGACGCCCCAGAAGATCCACACGAGCATCTGCGTGTCGCCGTCCACGATGGCGACGTCGATGACCTGCTTCTGGAGCAGGGGCATCGGGATCGCGGAAAGCGTGACGGCGAACATCAGCAAGACCGCGAAGGCGACACGGTACCGGTACGGTTTGAGGTAGCGCAGCAGGCGCTTGAAGTTGTGCATGATCGCGGGCCTAAGCCGCCACGGCCTCCAATTCCGCGCGGAACTGCTCGGCGTAGAGCCGGGCGTAGATGCCGCCGAACTCGATCAGCTCGGCGTGCGTGCCGACTTCCATGATCTCGCCCTTTTCCATGACGACGATCTTGTCCGCCTTGACGATGGTGGACAGCCGGTGCGCGATGACGAAGCTCGTGCGCCCCTTCATCAGCGTGTCCAGCGCGTCCTGGATCAGCGTCTCGGTCTCGGAGTCCAGTGAGGACGTGGCCTCGTCGAGGACGAGGATGCGCGGGTCGGCCAGGATGGCGCGGGCGATGGCCATGCGCTGCTTCTCGCCGACCGAGAGCTTGACGCCTTCTTCGCCGAACTTGGTCTCGTAGCCCTCGGGCATCGCCTCGATGACGTGGTGCAGGTTGGCGGCGCGCGCGGCCTGCTCGATCTCCTCGTCGGTCGCGTCCGGGCGGCCGTAGCGCAGGTTCTCGCGGATCGTGGCATGGAACAGGACCGACTCCTGCAAGACCACGCCGATCTGGCGGCGCAGCGATTCCAGGTTGATGGTGCGCAGGTCGTGGCCGTCGATGGTGATGCGGCCCCTGGTCGGGTCGTAGTGGCGCGACAGCAGGCTGATCATCGTGGTCTTGCCGGAGCCGGACCCGCCGACGAACGCGATGAGCTGCCCCGGCTCGATCCGGAGGTCGATGTCCCTCAGCACGTACTGCTCGGGCTCGTAGGCGAACCAGACGTTCTCGTAGCAGACGTGGCCCTGGATCGGCGGGATGGCCGGGGCGTTCGGGTCCCCCTTGACCGCGGGCTCCGTGTCCAGCAGCTCGAAGATGCGGTTCAGGCCGGACTGCGTGCGCGCGATCTGGTCGTTCATCTGGACCAGGCGCACGGTGGGGGAGTACAGGTAGTTCGTGGCGAGCAGCAGGAACGTCACCAGGTCGCCGACCTGGAGTCGCCCCTGGATCACCATCCACCCGCCGACCGACAGGATGACGGCGGTCCCGATGGCGCTGATGAACTCCGCGCGCGCCCACAGGCCCGTGCCCATCTTGGACTGCGAAACGTTGAGGTTCAGGTTGTCCCGGTTCAGACTGGTGTAGTTGCGGACCTCGGAGCGCTCCTGGGCGTACGACTTGACCACCTGCACGCCCGCCAGCTTCTCCTGGAGGTCCGAATAGATGACGCCGCGCAGCTCGCTGATCTTGGCCGCGTTCTCGGTCAGCTTCTGGCGCGACAGCCGGAAGTTGATGACGTAGACGGGGTACACGGCGAGCGCGAGGAGTGCGAGCCGCCACTCCTCGTGGAAGATCAGGAACAGCACGCCCGCGAGCGTGACGACGTCCTGGATGATCTGCACGAAGCCGCCGGTGATGAGCTGGTTGACCTGGCCGACGTCGTTGACGAGCGTAGCGACGAGCTTGCCGGTCT
>CADCTO010000503.1 GCA_902805585.1 uncultured Armatimonadota bacterium
GCGCCTACATAGCGACCGGCGACGAGACCGCCGCCGTCCGGCGCTACGACTCGCGCGCCCGAGCGTGGAGCGTGGCCGCCCCGCCCCTCCCGCCGCAGCCCGGCGACCGGCACGGCCCGCCTCTGTTGGTGTCCCTCGACAGTCGCCGCCTGTGGCTGGTGGACCCGCAACGCTCATCGCTGTGGGAATGGGACCGCTCGCGGGGCGCGTGGTCTTCGTTCCCGCTCCCGGCGCCGCTCAGGGGCGCCAGCGTCGGCAGGGGCGGCGGCGTGCGAACGGACGACGCCCTCTTCCTCGCGATGGGAAGCGCCTTGTGGCGCTTCGACCTGGCGTCCCGCGCGTGGCGGCGGGAGACGATGCCCGTGCGCGGCGGCTTCCACTTGGACCAGATCGCTGCGGACCCCTCGGCGATCTGGGGGCTGCTCCGGAGCCCGCTTTCCGCCCAGCGCGTGGCGGGCCGATGGGACCGGCTGACCCGGCGCTGGACGCTCTGGGGCGACGAACAAGACTTCCCGGAATACGCCAACCCGTCCCGCCTGGTCGCGGACGGCACGTCGGTCTGGGCGCTCGGCAGCGGCGGCCTTTTCCGTCTGGACCCCGCCGCAGGCCGCTGGCAGCCGGTGATCACCCTCCTGTCCGGCGACCCCGACGTCCAGGCCTACCTGGGCGAGGTCGTGCCGGACGGCGCGCAGACCTGGTTCCTGATCACGTCCGTACGCTATCGAACGGCGGCGACAACGCTACGGGACGGAAAGGACCGCCCGCGCGCCCTGGTCCTGGTGCGCCACGACCGGGCGAGCGGCACGTTCGAGAGGTTTTACGCCCCCGGCGATGTGGAAGTGTCCTCGGGTTTATTGCCGTTCTTCTACTTCGCGGAAAGAAGAAAGTTGCTGATCGAAAAAGATGCGGTCTGGGTTGCGACCGAGAACGGGGCCGGCCGCTGGGACAGGCGGTCGCGGACCTGGCGGACGATCCCGGCTCCCGACACCGTCTCCCGAGGGGGCTTCCCCGCGGAACGGATCGTGCGGGGGGCCGACGGCACCCTCTGGTTCATGAACGGCCACAGCGTTCTGCGCTCGGTGGAAAGGTGACGATGATGATGATAGGTGGCAGGCGCTTCCGGAGGCTGGCGGTCCTTGCCGGCGTCTTTGCGTTCTCCGCGCCCGGCGGCGGGACCGCGGAGAGCCGGGCGGCCTCTCGGCCGGCGGCGGCGCGGTCGGCCGTCCACCCCGTGAACGCGGTCCCGTCCACCACGGCCCTGGTGCGGGCGTACGGGCAGCCTGACGTGGCGCCGCGGGCGCTCGTCTATCAGAGTGGCGGCCGGACCCTGTATAGCCGGGCCGTCAACCAGCTTACCGCATACGCCGAGGCCGCGGGAGGCGCTACCTGGCTGGGCACGCGCCTGGGTGTCAAGCGCATCGACGCGAAGACCGGCACGGTCCGCCACTACACGACCCTGGACGGGCTCCCGGGCGACGTCATCACGGCCATAGCCGCCGATCGAAGCGAGGCGTGGTGCATGCTTGCCGGCGTCAACGACGCGCGGCCCGTGCTGGAACTGTGCCGCCTGGAACCAAAATCCGACCGTTGGCGGAAGATCCGGCACCTGCCCGTCCCGAGCGCGGAGGCCGCACACACGGATACCACCTCAACCTCGTTCCCCCAGCGGCCGGTCGTCGCCGTCACGGACGACTTCGTGTGCTTCGCGGCGGGGCGCGTCGGGCGCGACGCCGAGGCGGTGATGACGCTCTGGGACCGCCGGGAACGTCGCTGGCGCGAGGTGGGTTGGGACCCGGAACTCCGCGCGGATAACCCGTACCTTGCGATCAGCTTCGCGATGGCGGACCGGGACGGCGTCTGGCTGGGGACCAACCTGGGGCTGCTGCGTTACGCGTGGCGCGGCGGCTGGCGGCGCTTCCTGCCCGACCGGGCCGTGCACGCGGGGGCGCTGCGCGGCGGCGCCCTTTACCTGGCCTGTCGCGCGCGTAACCCGTCGTTCGATCCGCGCGGATCGAACGACGCCGGATCGCTGGCGCGCCTCGTCCCGGAAACCGGCGAGCGGCGTGAGTGGCCGCTCGGCAGGCCCGGGAGCCCGCGCTACGACGCGGGGCCGCTCGATCTTAGCATCGCCGAGGATGGTGCGGTCTGGGTGAGCCAGCGCGGCGGCGAGGACAACGGCCGGCCCGGACCGATCTTCCACCGCTTCGACCCGCGGGCCGAGGATTGGCAGGCGCTCGACTCCAGCCGCCCGGAATACCTGCCGGCGGTGCCGGACGCGGCGCTCCGCTCTCTCGTGCTGGGCTCGTCTCGGCCCGAGGAGTTCTGGCGGCCACCCAGCCGCGTCGCTGCCACTGCCCTCGCGGCACGCCTGCCCGCGTGGTTCTGCCCGGAGAGCCCGTTACCTCCGGAAGTCGAACGCGGACCGGGGAGCGTGACGCGGATCGAGGAGCCCGGCGACGCGGTATGGACGTTCGCCGAGAACGCTCTGCAGCACACCGAAGGGGTGCGGCTCGACCGCTTCCCGATCGGTGACGTCAGGGTCGCCACGCGCCCCCCCGCCTTCAGCGTCGTGCGTCTGGGCGAGACGCTGTTCGTGCTGACCTCGCGCGGCATGCAGGCGCTCGATCTGAAGACGGGTATATGGCGCCAGGTGTTCCTCCCATCGCGGGTCAGCGGCGAAAGTTACAACAGTCGTCTCACGCCCGACGGAAACCGCCTCCTGATTCAGAACCGCTACGACCGTGCCGTGCTGCGTTACGACCCCGCAACCGAGGAGTTCTCGGCGGCGGCTCCCCCGGGGGATCACGTGCTGCTCGGCGCCGGCCCTCGCGGGGCGGTCTGGCTGCGCGCCCAATCCGGTCCCCTCCTGCGGGCGGACCGGGCCATGCCCGGCGCCGAGCGCACGCCGCCCCGGCCCATCGTGCCCGCTCTGCCTGCCACGCTCCTGAGCCCGCCCAACGCGTCCCCGCCGCGCGCCCTCGCCGTGTCGGGCGACATCGCGTGGCACTATGTCTCCGTCCTGAGCGAAGGGAGAACGCGCGGCGCGCTGATCGGCTACGACACGAAGACCGAGGCGTGGACGCCGCCGCTGCTGCTCGGAGACGCTTCCTACGGCAGCCGGTCTGAGCTGTCGGTCCTGCCGGACGGGGAGGGGGGCGCCTATGTCACGCCCGGTGATCCCGCCTCGTCGGTGCAGCGATACAGCCGCAAGGCGAGGCGCTGGAGCGTCGTCGCGCCGCCGGTGCCGACGGAACCGGGCTGGAACCAGCCGGAACTGGCGCTGGTGTCCGTGGATGCGGAGCGCGTCTGGCTGCTCGCCGCATCTCCGCGCGCGCTCTGGGAGTGGGATCGTAAGGAGAGCTCCTGGAAGCGTTACCCGCTGCCCGCCAGTCCGGACGGCTCCAGCGGGTGGCCCGGCCAGCTCGCGGCGCGACACGGCGGCTTCATCTTCGCGGGCTCTCCGCAGGGTGTGTGGCGCTTCCGCATCAAGGAGCGCGCCTGGGACGTGCGCTCGCTGCCGATCCCGGCCCGCGGGCAGTTCTCAGCCGCACGCCTCGCGGCCGACACGCGGAGCGTCTGGGCGGTCCTGTACCTGCCCGGAACGAGCCACTCCTTTGCGGGCCGTTTCGACCGGCAGGCCCGCATCTGGACGTTTTGGGACGAGGAGAGCGGCTTCCCCGGCCACGGGTCTGTCGACCGGCTCGTCGCGGACGGGGTGACCGCCTGGGTGCTCCAGAACGGCGGCGCGTACCGGTTCGACCCGTCCACCAACCGCTGGGAAGATCTGACCCGTGCGATGCGTACCGAGCCGCGCCGGGACGTGTCGGTACGCCACATGGAGTTCGATACGGAGGCCGTTTGGCTGCTGACCACTGTCGGGCCGGCAACGGGCGGCGCTTTGGGCGGCTCCTCTCGACCTGCCGTCGTGCCACTCCTCTGGCGGTGGGATCGGTCGACCGGTGCGTTGACCTCTTACCATCCGCCGTCTATGGAAGGGGACTCCTCCCGGGGGCGGGGCTTCCTGGTCGAGCCGGACCGGATATGGATCGCCGCGGGGTCGAGCGTCTACCGCTTCGACAAGGCGACCCGGTCGTGGCACGCTCTGGGTCCGGCCGAGGCGCCCCCGTTCACGCCGGAGCGCATCGTGCGTGCCGCCGACGGGGCGCTCTGGTTCGTTGACCGGGACAACGCCCTGCGGTCGGAACGGGACGCGCGCCCCTCCGTGAGCTTGGGGCGTCAGGCGCCGGTGTGCGGCTTCCCACACGATCAACACCGTCGCGCCGGCGATCCGGGCCGTCCTGCTTCCGAATCGGCAGATCACCGTCTTCCCAGCGAGTGCGGTGAGCCGTCAAGCAACACCGCCGGGGTTGCGACGCTTTGAAGATGGCCGGGCGTGGACGCCACTAACCGGGCATCAGGTACGAGGCGGGGGCGGAAACGACCCGGGGCCGTTCAGGAACCTCTGCCGCGGAGGGGTGGACCATGTCACGACGGATCATCATCGCGGTTCTGTTCGTCGGTGCGCTGCTCGCCGTCCGCGCGCAGGGGGCGCCGGCGGGAGCGCGGGCGCCTATCGGAGGCGGGCGCTCTGTCGGCGCCCCGAAAACGTTCCGTAACCTGGCGCTGTTCCCGATCTATGACGCGGGGGCACGCCCGGGACCGGCATACCGGACGCTGGACGAGGCGCTGAAGGCCAGGCAGGTGCAGATCCGCGAAAAAGGCGGCGGCGGCGAGGTGAACACGCTCCTGGTCACGAACCGCGGAACGCGCCCGGTCTACATCATGGCCGGCGAGGTCCTGCTGGGCGGGCAGCAAGACCGCTGCCTCGCCAAGGACGCCGTCATCCCGCCGGGCAAGCGCGACGTGCCCGTGCCCGTGTTCTGCGTGGAGCACGGCCGCTGGGCGGGCCGTGCCGAGTTCGGCGAGAGCGCGAAAATGGTGGCGGGTGCCGATATACGCGCTTCGGCGCAGAAGGGCGGGTACGCGGCCTCGATGCCTGCCGTCGCGTCGCCCCGCGCGGCGACGCAAACGAGCGGGCGCGTGGTCGCGCAGACGCAGCACCGCCCTGCCGCCGTCGCCGAGGTGCAGCAGGAGGTGTGGGACAAAGTCGCCCGGAAGAACCGGGCGCATGGGGCCGAATCATCCACGGGCACGTACCGCGCCGTGGCGAACCTGGCGGCCGGCGGCGAGGCTTCCCGCAACACGTCGGCCTACCTGAAGGCGTTCGCGCGCGGGCTGGGCGTGGATAAGAAGTTGGTAGGCGTAGCGGTCGCCATCGACGGGCGGGTGGTCGCCGCCGACGTGTTCGGCGACCCGGCCCTGTTCCGCAAGCTGTGGCCGAAGCTCCTGCGCTCCTACGCCACGGACGCCGCCGAGACCGCCGGGAAGAAAGGGGCCGCGCCCGCGGCGCCCCGCGTGGCCACCGTCCGGGCGTTCCTGGCCCGCGCCTCGGACGCCCGGACCCGGACCGCGGGCCGCCCCGCCGGCGCGAACGACACGGTGCGCCTCGAATCGAAGGACGCCGTGACGTACCGCCTGACCGAGGGCGGAGCCGCGGGCGGCCGCGTCGTGCACGAGAGCGCGTTCCGCAAGTAGGCTAGGCAGCGGCGGCGAAGCGGCGCATCGGCTCGATCTCGCGGCGGTAGGCGTCCATCTCCGCCCGCGTCCGGGCTTCGTCCCAACCGTGGACGGCGGCCATGACGCGCGCGGCGTCTTCCAGCCCGTCGAGCGCCTGGCGGGCGCCGAAGCCGGCGCCCGTCCTGCGGAGGAGCGCGTCGCCCAGGGTGACGGCCATCTCGTCGCGGGCGGCGTAGGCGATCTGCGCCAGGATCTCGGGCGCGTCGGGGGCGACGCGCCGGGCCAGGTCCGGTTCCCGCTCGGCGAGCCGCAGGACCGGTTCCATGGCCGTCCCGTGCGTGGCGACGAGGGCGCGCGCGGTCGCCGCATCGACGCCCCGCCCGATGTTGCGCAGGCTGTCGGCGTAGTCCTCGGCCTGTTCGTGCGGCGCACGCGCGACGAAACGCGGGATCGCGTCGGGGTGTTCGCGTTCCCGCCCGCGCTCGCGCCGCGCCTGCTCGTTCTGCTCCGCCGGGGTCAGGACCGGCGGGCAGTTCGGGTAGGGCTCGGTCGCCGTGCGCGACGGGCCGCCCTTGCCGAGCAGGCGGACGGCGACGTCGCCCAGCTGCTCCGCGATCGACCGGTAGGCGGTGATCTTGCCGCCCAATACGGTGACGAAGCCCGGGATGCCGTCCTCGGCGTGGTCGTGGATCTTGTCCTTGCGCGACACCTGCGATTCGGCCATGTTCTGCCGCGACCGCTCCAGCACCAGGGCGCGCACGCCCGCCCAGGTGTAGTAGATGGTCTCGACGTCGGCGCCGGGGAAGTGGCGGCGCGTCTCGGCCTGGAGGTACCCCACGTCGGCGGCGTCGGCGGCCGCGTCGTCCGGGTCGCCCGAGAAATCGGTATCGGTCGTGCCGACGACCGAGAAGCCGCGCCAGGGGACGACGAAAAAGACGCGCCCGTCCGACCCCGCCACCAGCACGACCGCGTGGTCCGTGAAGCGCGGCACGACCAGGTGCACGCCCTTGGTGCGCCGCAGGAGTCGCTTCTTTGCCGGCAGGCCGAGCAGGGACGCCAGCGCTTCGTCCGCCCACGGCCCGGTCGTGTTGACCGTCAGCGCGGCGCGGACCGGGAACGTCGCCCCGGAGCGCTCGTCCCGCACCTCCGCGCCGACGACCCGGCCCCCTTCGCCGCGCAGCAGACGGACCACGCGGGCGTGGTTGGCGACCGCGCCGCCGCCCTGGTGCGTGGCCAGCACGTTCTCCCAGCACAGCCGCTCGGGGAGTTCGACCTGCCCGTCCGAATAGGTCGCCCCGCCCAGCAGGCCCTCGGGGCTGAGGCCCGGCTCCAGGCCCAGCAGCCCCGTCGCGTCGTAGGTGCGGTGGCCGGGCAGCGACTTGTCGAAGGAGAGCGCGTCGTAGAGCGTCATGCCGACCTTGAGCAGGGCGCGGTTGTGCCGCCCGCCGGCGTACAGGGGCGTGACGAACAGGAGGGGCCGGACGAGGTGCGGCGCGTTCCGGAGCAGCCGCTCGCGCTCCCCGAGCGACTCGCGGACCAGGCCGAAGTCGCGCTGCTCCAGGTAGCGCAGGCCGCCGTGGACCAGGCGGGTGGAGCGCGCGGTCGTCCCGTGCCCGAAGTCTTTCCCCTCGACCAGGGCGACGCGCAGGCCGCGCGTGGTCAGGTCGCGGGCGCACCCGGCCCCGATGATGCCGCCGCCGATCAGCAGCACGTCGAACGGCCCGTCGTCCGCCAGCGCCCGCAGGCTCGCCTCGCGATCCATGGACGTATTGTACCCCCGGCCGGGGCCGGCTCTCGTCGGCCCCAACGCGACGAAGGTATACTGAGGGCGGCCGCGTGCGCGCGCCGGCCGGCAGGGCACGCGCGCCGGCTTCACTTTATCTGAGGAGCATCCCGAACGAGCATGGCAGCATTCGACCCGAAGGCCCACCTGGTGACCACCACCCGCAACGTCTACGACCGTATGGTCAACGATCTCAAGGCGGTCCCCGCGGACCGGCAGAACGTGTCGCCCGGGGGCTGCGCCCGCGCGCCGCTCCAGTACGTCGCCGAGTGCGGCGCGTTCAACGACTTCATCGCCGGGTTCCTGACCACCGGCCAGATGCCGGACGCGGCGCGGGCCGGCGCCGAGGAGCGCGCGCGGTTCCTGGCTTCGTTCGACACCGAGGAAAAAGCGCTGGCGTTCCTCACCGAAAAGACGGAGGCGCTGATCGCGGCGCTGGAGGGGCTGGACGCGGAGACGCTGGGCGACACCACCGACGCGCTGTTCGGCCGCCCGATGACCCGCTACGCCGTCGCCGAGATCCCCGCGATGCACATGTCCTACCACGACGGACAGCTGAACTACGTCCACGGCCTGTGCGGCGACAACCAGATGCACTGGGGATAACCGGGGAAGCGCGCGCCCGTCCTGCTTCCGGCGCCGGTCAGTCCCCGGCTTCCCGGAGCAGGCGGGCGATCGTCAGGAAGTCTTCCAGGGCGGCCGCCTCCGCCTTTCGCTCCCCTTCCTCGCCGCCGACGTAGAGCCCCGGGCGCAGTTTGCCGCGGCGCACCAGCGCGTCGAATATTTTCAGCTTGTAGACCGGGACGCTTGTGCTGTCCTGCGTGTAGGTGATCTCGCCGTTCGCGTCGATGCGCGTGAACTCCTCGACCTGCGACAGGGCCGTGTTGCCCTTGGTGTCTTTGAGCGTCGCGTCGGCGTTCCGGGACAGGAGCAGGCGGACGGCGTCCACCCTGCCACGGCCCGCCGCGAACGTCAGCGCCGTCTCGCCGTCTTTGGTCCGCGCGTTCACGTCCGCGCCGCGTTCGATCAGCAGCCGCGCGCAGGCGACCGCCCGCCCGTGCCCGCCGCCCCCGAACAGCCCGCAGGCCAGCATCAGCGGCGTTTCGCCGAAGCGGGTCGTCCGTGCGTTCACGTTCGCCCGCGCGTCGAGGAGAGTGCTGACGATCTCGACGTTGCCGGCTCCCGCCGCGTGGTGCAGAGCCGTCCAGCCTTCCTCGTTGGCGGCCCCGGCGTCCGCGCCGCGCCCGATCAAGAGCCGGACCACGTCGGCGTCGCCGTTCATCGCCGCGTACGCAAGGAGCTGCGTGCCTTTCACGGTGCGCGGCCATTGCTGGCTGTGTTTCGCCTGATAGAGTTCGAGCAGGGCCGCGTCGTTACGCCGTTTCGCCGCCTCCCGTATCGCCTTCGGGTATTCCTCGCCCTGCAGTATCTCGATCAGCGGGTAGATGTCCCGGCTGTCGGCGACGGTCCTCTTCTGCGCGTCGCGCAGGCGCTGCACCACCCCCAGGTAGCCGCGCGGCTTCGACTGCTGCTGTGCCGCGGCGCTGTCCTGAGCCGCGGCGAGCAGCAGCGCCGCGATCAACCCCGCGATCAAACACCTTCGGCGAAACGGGAACATGGCGGCCTCCTCGGATGCGAACGGCATCGACGACACCCGTTGGATACAGCGGACGTCCTCTCACTTCAATCCCGCCCCGATTCACGCCGAAGCGTTTTACCAGCATCCGACCAGGCTCACGGGGCGGCGGTACCGGGCTTCGCCGCCTGTTGCGCCGCGCCCGGGTAGGCGGCGCGGAGCTGCTTCGACAGCGTTTCGACCAGCGCCTTGTTGTCGGGACGCGCGGCGAGGTTGACGTTCTCCCCGGGGTCACCCTGGTGGTCGTACAGTTCGCTGCCCTTGTCGCCCCATTCGGTGTAGCGGTAGCGGTCGGTGCGCATCGAGTAGCCCATGACATTGCCCGTTCGCCGGTTGCCGCGCGGGTACTGGCTGAACGCGGCGGCCTTGATTGCCGCGTCCGGGTCGTCGGTGGCGGCGAGGAGGCTCTTGCCCGCCAGGCCCTGCGGGGCCGGCAGGCCGGCCGCTTCGCACAGCGTCGGGAAGACGTCCACGAGCTCGGCCAGCGCGCGGGATCGGGCGCCGGGCCGCTTCTGGCCGGGGACGCGGAGCAGGAGCGGGGCGCGGGCGCTGTCCTCGAAGTTGGTGTGCTTGCACCACAGCCCGTGCTCGCCCAGGCTCCAGCCGTGGTCGCCCCACAGGACGACGACGGTCTTCTCGCGCAGGCCCAGGCGGTCCAGCTCGTCGAGCACCTTGCCCGCCTGCGCGTCCATATAGCTGGCGGCGGCGTAGTACCCGTGGATGAGCTTTCTGGCCTGCTCGTCCGTGACCGGGCCGGTTCTGGGGATGGCGTCGTACGAGCGCAGTTCGCCCCAGGCGTGCATGGCGACGGGCACCGCATCCTCCGGCGCCTTCTTATAATTGGCCGGCAGCCGGATGTCTTTCTCGTCGTACAGGTCCCAGTACTTCTTGGGCGCGACGAACGGCAGGTGCGGGCGGCTGAACCCGACGGCGAGGAAAAAAGGGCGGCCGCCGCCTGCGGGCTTACCACCTTTGGCGAAAGCGTTCAGGCTCTCGACGGCGTGCTCGGCGATGGCCCCGTCGCCGAAGTGGCTGTCGGGCACGCCGTCCACGGACTCCCAGGCCGGGCCGCGCAGCCGCCCGCCGACGCGTTTCAGGTCCTCGCCGGCCGCCTCCGCCGCGGCGATCTTGCGCTGCCGGATCGCCATCCCTTCCGGTCCCCAGGTCGGCCGCTTCGGCGTCCAGTGCGGCACACTCCACGACGCTTCGTCGTCCAGCCCGTCGTGGTAGATCTTGCCCATGCCCTCCGTGTGGTAGCCGTTCTGCTTGAAGTGCTGCGGCAGGGTGACGACGTCGGGGAGGTTTTTGCGGAAGTGGGTGACCAGGTCGTAGACGCGCGTCGTGTCGGGCCGCCGGCCGGTCAGCAGACTGGTGCGCGACGGCGAGCAGACCGCCTGCTGGCAGTAGGCGCGCAGGAACGTCGTGCCCCCGGCGGCGAGTTTGTCGAGGTTCGGGGTCTTAATGGGGCCGCCGTACGCGCCGAACGAGGGCCGCAGGTCGTCCACGGCGAGGAACAGGACGTTGCGCCGCTTCCGGGCGGCGTTCCCGGCGAAGGCCGCGAGTCCGGCCGGCAGGGCGATGGACGCGGCGCCCACGGTCGCCCGCCGCACGAACTCGCGCCGGCTCCACGGTCGTTGCTTGTGTGTCACGTTTCCATGGTCTCCTCATGCCTCGGGGAAGCCGCGCGGGTCCTCGTCCCAGGGGGTCACGTCGGACGTCTGGACGTACCAGTCGAGCAGGCGCCGCTCCAGGTCGCGCCGGACCTCGACGAGCGCCCGGTCACCGTGCCGGTTATCGAGTTCCTTCGGGTCTGCCCGGAGATCGTACAGCTCGCTCAGGCCGTCGGGCCGGTGAACGAGCTTGTGGGTCGGGGTGCGTATCATGGCCGCCCGGCATACGCTTTCGGGGTGGTCCTGCTGGAGTCTGCCTTTCGGGTAGTAGATGTGCTCCGGGGTCCGGGCGAACTCGTCGCGCAGCGGCGCGCCTTCGAAACAGCGCGGCTCGTGGCGGGCGTAGCCGCCCTCGGCGAAGACGGCGCGATCCGGGTCGCCGGGCGCGCCCCCGACCTGGGGCACGAGGCTCCGGGCGAAGTGGGTGTGCCGCGCGGGGATGCCGGCGAGTTCGAGCACGGTGGGCATCAGGTCGAACAGTTCCGTCTGCTCGCGCACCACGTGGCCGGGTCTGCCGCCGGGGACGCGGGCGAGGAAGGGGACCCGGGTGATCGCGTCGTCGAGCGCGCTGGGCCACTTCTCGACCAGCCCGTAGTCGCCGGCCCAGTCACCGTGGTCGGAGAAAAACAGGACGGCGGTGTCGTCGGCGTGGCCCGTCTCGTCCAGCGCGTCGAGCAGCAGGCCCAGCAGGTCGTCGACGACGCCGATCATGCCCAGGTACACGGCGTTGATCTTGCGCAGCACGGCGGGATCGATGCGGTCCAGGCGGCGCGTTCGGCGGATCAGCCGGAAAAAGTCGGGCTTGTCCGGCAGGTCGGCGGGTCGCAACGGCGGCAGGGCGTCGGGATCGACAAGGTCGTGCCACGCGCCCGGCGCGAAGTACGGGCAGTGCGGGAACGTCAGCGGCAGGTACAGGCAGAAGGGGTTTTGCGGCCGGGACCGCAGGTACTCGATGGCGCCGTCCACGTTGGCGAAGTCCCCCAGATCCTCGACGCGCTCGGCGACCGGCGCGTACAGGAAGCTGTAGAAGCGCGGGTCGTCGGGCGGGAACGGGTTGCGGGCGGTCTGCCGCCCGCGCACGGCCCGGGGGGAGCGGCGGCCCAGGCGGAAGTCGTCCACGCTTTCCGCGAAGCTGTCCGGGGCGAGCAGGTCGTTCTTTCCGCCCCAGAGCACCTCGTAGCCGGCCTGCTTGAGGTAGCGCAGCAGGTTCGGCTCGTCGGGGCGCAGCGTGTGCCAGAGGGTGCGGTGGCCGCGCACGTGCGGGTACCACCCGGTCATGAACGAGCAGCGGCTGGGCGTGCAGACGGGGTGCTGGACGTGGCACTGGTCGAAGCGGGTTCCCTCGGCGGCCAAACGGTCGATGTGGGGCGTCGGCGCGAGCGGGTGGCCGTAGCAGCCGACGCTCTCGGCCCGCATCTCGTCCGGGTTGAACAGGATGAAGTTCATGCGCCCGCGAGGCCGAGGCGCTCGAACTGCTCGGGCGGCGCGTCGCACTCCCGCATCAGCCGGACGAGGTGGCCGATCATGCGCCGCTCCGTTTCCGGGTCGTCCAGGGGCTTCTGCTGGCCGGGGTCCGCGCGCACGTCCCACAGGAGCGTCTTCTCTGCCTCGCCGCCCGGCGGCGCGGTGTCCTTGGGCAGGCGCAGCGTCGGGCAGTTCTTGGTGAAAGCGAACGGCGGCGCGACTTCCATCCGGCGCAGGCTGTCCAGCGAAAGGAAGCCGCGCATCTGGGTGGGCATGTGGGTGTAGTTGTAGAGCGGCGCGTTTTCCGGACCGGCCTGTCCGCGCATGTAGACGTGGCGCCCGTCGGTGACGTTCACCTGCCGCCCGTGGGTGCCGAACAGGGCGGCCTCGCGCACCGGCGTGTCGTCGGCGACCACGCCCCGCAGCGGCTTGCCGAGCATGTCGGGCGTCCGCTCCAGGCCGAAATACTCCAGAAGCGTCGGCCCCAGGTCGATGGACGGCTGGACCAGGCTCCGCCGCCGCTCGCCGCGCCTGCCGCTGCGCGGATCCCAGACGAAGAACGGGGTGTGGGCGACCTCCTCGTAGAACGGCATCCAGATCTTGGCCCAGGCGTCGTGCTCGCCCAGCAGGAACCCGTGGTCGGTCCAGACGACGAGGAGCGTGTCGTCCCACAGCCGGTGCCGGTCCATCGCGTCCAGCACGTCGCCCAGGTAGGCGTCGCACTGTGACAGGAGCGCGGCGTACTCGAAGCGGACGTGCCGCACCTCCTCCGGCGTTTCGGTCACGCCCCGGTAGGCCGGCCAGTCGAAGTGCAGGGCGTCGTGGTCGTAGGGGTAGCGGTCCTTGTAGCGCCGGTGCGAGAAGAACGGCTCGTGCGGGTCGAAGGTCTCGATCTGGAGGAACCACGGGTTGTCGGTGTCGTGGTTACGCTCGATGAAGTCCAGCCCGGCCGCGAAGGTTTGCGGTTGGGGCATGTCCGCCTCGCGCCGCATCCGGGCCCGGTTCACAGTGTCCTGGCGCACGTTGCTGTCGCCGGGCAGGGCGTGGCGTCCCAGCCCCGGGCACTGGGGCGGCTCCGGGTCGTCCACCTGCCCGACCCACGTGTCCCCCTCCTGACCGCGGAAGAACTCCCACGTGTTATAGCGGTTGTGGTACGTCGCTCCGCCGTCCTCCCAGTAGTGGAAGTGATCGGAGGCCAGGTGCGTGTAGACGCCGGCCTTGTTGAGCATCTCGATACACGAGTCGTCGAACGGCTCCAGCGGCCCCCAGCTGCGGTGCAGGAAGTTGGGTCGGCCGGTGTGCAGGTCGCGCCGGGCGGGCATGCAGGGCATCGAGCAGACGTAGCTCGTGTCGAAGGTAACCGTCCGCTCGGCGAGGCGGCGGAAGTTCGGCGCGTGCGTCCAGTCACACCCGTACGGCGGCAGCAGGTGCCGGTTCAGCGAGTCGAACATCACCATGATGCACTTCATCGGGGTCTCCTTACGCCTCCCCGCGCAGGGCGGCGAGCGTCGCCCGGTGGATGGGCGACAGCGGGATGCCGTGGAGCAACGGGTCCTGCGTCGCCTCCATCCAGGCACGGAGCCGGCGCAGCAGGTCGGCACGGATGGTCGAGAACTCCGGCCTACCGGCCAGGTCGTTCGTCTCGTGCGGGTCGTTTTCGAGGTCGTACAGCTCGACCGGGGGGTGGTACGCCATGTGGGGGCGCTCGGGGACGCGCGTGACGGTGCGCGGCCGCCACTGCTGGCTGGGGTCCATGAAGCTCGGGGCGTTCGAGAAGGCGGCTATCAGCTTCCAGCGCTCCGTGCGCACGCAGCGGATCGGGTCGCAGTAGTCGTGGAACGTCAGCTCGCCGAACAGTTCGGTGCGCGGCTCGTACGGCTCGCCACGGAGCAGCGGCGCGAACGAGCGACCGACCACCCCCTCGGGCGCTCGGATGGCCGCGATGTCGAGCAGGGTGGGCAGGATGTCGGTGTGCGGGACGAGGGGGTCGAACACGGGTCCCCCTTCGACCCCGCCGGCCGGCCAGCGCAGCAGCAGGCACGTCTCGATGCCGGGGTCGTAGAGCGAGCACTTGGCGCGCGGGAACGGCATGCCGTGGTCGGTGGTGAAGAGGACGAGCGTGTTGTCGCGCAGACCGGCGCCATCGAGTGCGGCCAGGATCGCGCCGATCGCGCCGTCGAGCTTGCGGATCGCGCCCTGGTAGTGGCGGAACTCGTGGCGGGCGCCCTCGTCGTCCACCAGGTGCGGCGGCACGAAGATGCCGCGCTCGTCGTCCGGCGGCATCTCTCCGAACCCGCCGGGCGTATCGGGGACCCGGTGCGGTTCGGGAAAACCCACCTGGAGGTAGAACGGGGGCTCACCGGCCGTACGCTGGTGGAGGAAGTCGGCGACCTGGGTCGCGATGCGGTCGCAGCCCGTCCGGCTCTCGTCGGCGACGGCCGCGTTCTGGGGGATGATCTCCGCCCAGCCCATGTCCTGCGGGCGCCGCGTCTCGTGCTGGAGGCCGGCGAGCGCCGTGTGCCAGCCGGCGTCTTTGAGCAGCCCGGCCAGGTGGCGCTCGTCCTCGTACAGATCCCAGGCGAAATGGCTGTGGGTCAGGCCCATCACGCCGTTCTGGTGCGGGGTGCGGCCCGTGAACAGGGCGGCGCGTGACGGGCTGCACTGGGGCGCGACGCAGAACGAGCGGGCGAACCGGGCCCCTTCGCCCGCGAGCCGGTCCAGGTTCGGCGTCTGTACAGTCGAGATGCCATAGCAACGGAGGTGCCGCCCCAGGTCGTGGGCGATCATGAGCAGGATGTTCGGTCTGGCGTCCATGCCTTCCCCTTCGGAGCGGCGGACCAGGTCGCCTTCGGCCCGTCCGGCTGCTCCGCCAAGAATAAACATTTGGGCCGGTGTTTGTCAAGCGCCGGGTCACACCGAACCTTTCCCTGTGTTCGGCCGTTCGCGGCGGGATTCGCTTGACCCGACGCCTCCGGCGCCATCATAATGCGTCCGTAAGCAGACGAGCCGTCCGGCGCCGTCTGCCGAAACGCCCGAGGAGGAGCCGCAGATGGACGACGAGGTGCTGACCAACCAGAAGACCATCCTGGAGAACCAGGAAGAGATCAAGCGCAACCAGGCGGTGATCCTGGAAAACCAGGAGACGATCCAACAGAACCAGGACAACCTCGACCGCATCCTTGCGAATCAGGATGCGATCCAGGCAAATCAGGAGAAAATCCTCGCCAACCAGGAGAAGATCCTCGCGAAGTAACTCTGTTCCGGGACGGCGGTGGCGTGCGCTTCAGGCTGTCCATTCCAGCCACCCGCCGTGCACGTCACAGCGGGCCAGCGGCGTCCGGGTCTCCACGCCGTTCTCCCAGGCCGCCAGTTCCAGCGCGGGGTGCTCGGTGTGGAGCCACTCCAGCGAGACGTCGAACAGGTGGTCCCGCCGGCGGCCGAGATCGCCGAGGATCGCGGTGAAGCGTTCCCGCGCTTCGGGCGGGAACTGGTTGACCGTGTAGGAGTGGAAGACGCAGGGGACGACGCCCGCCGGGAGGCCGGACACCACGGCGGGCAGCAGGGCGAGCCCGTCGCCGGCCACGACCGCGGGCGGCTCCTGCCGGGCGAGGTGGAGCGCGCGGTCGAGCCGGTCCGCCCGGTCGGCGTGCTCCGGCCAGATCAGGGCGCGCAGCCACAGGGCGGCGTCCGGGTCGCGCACGTCCACGGGGTGCAGGTCGATGCCCACCCGCGTCGCGATGGCGGGGAACGGGACGGGCAGCGGCGGGACGCCGCCGCCGCCGCGCAGGGTGCAGGTGAGCACGACGGGAGACGCCGGGTCGCCCCAGACGTGCCCGGAACCGTAGTCGTACCGGTAGCGGTCCCAGAGCAGGTTGAGCCCGGCGCTGGCGCCGATCTCGACCAGCGCGAGCGGCCTGCCGCCCGCCCGCTCCGCCACCCGGGCGAAGGCCGGAAGGAGCGCCGTGCAGCGGCGCACCTCGTTCGTCTGGACCCGCCGCGTGGCGATCAGATCCCGGAGCGCATCCCGGTGCCGCCGGCAGAAGTCGCGGAAGTCGGGGCACGGGTCGCCGCCCGTCGTGCTGCTCACCCCGTCGGCGGCGTCCGCGTAGGAGGCGGCCAGGGGGTGTCGGTCCTCGCCGCGCAGCAGCAGGTACCGGACGGCCCCGAGGAAAAGCAGCGGCAGCGGCTCCGCCCGCCCGTGGGCGGCCAGGGCGAGCAGTTCGGGGTCCCGCGCGATGCACCGGGAGAGCCGCGCGTACAGGGGCGCTGCCTGGAGGTGCCGCTCCGCGAAGTTCAGGAAGTGTCGCGCGAGCGCGTCTAGACCGGAGGCTTCAGAGGCCATCGGGCGTGGCGGCGGAGACGTAGGCGTCCGCTTCGATTTCGACCAGCATCTCCGGCGCGATCAGGCGGCGGACCTCCACCATGGTCGCGGCCGGTCGCACGTCGCGGAAGAGTTCGCCGTGGGCGCGGCCGACGGCCTCCCAGTCGGTGATGTCGGTGACGTAGATCCGTGTGCGGACCACGTCGTCGAGCCGGGCGCCCGCCGCCTGGAGCGCGGCGGCGACGTTCTTGAGCGCCTGGACGGTCTGGGCGTAGGCGTCACCGGGGCCGACGATCTGCCCCTGTTCGTCGAGGGCCGTGGTGCCGGAAACGTGGACGTGTGGGCCGACGCGCACGGCGCGCGAGTAGCCGACGGCGGCCTCCCACGGGCCGCCCGAGGAGATGTTCTGCCGCTCCATATCTCCTCCCACGGTCACATGTGCGCTTCCAGGAAGCGGAACGCGCCCGCGCCGTGAAACCGGTGGTCGCCGTCGAAGACCTCCGCGTCGAACGCATCGGGGGCGCCGAAGGCGGCGTAGATGTCCCGCGCGCGTTCGACGGCGTGCTCGAAGGCGGCCAGCGGGAAGATGGGGTCGCGCGTGCCGCTCTCGGCGAACAGGGCGCGCGGCGCGACCAGTCCCGCCAGGTCCGGCATCTCGACCTCCGCGAGCAGGGCGGGCGCGTAGTTGTCCACGCAGTGGTCCACCGCCAGGACGGAGTCACGGAAGGTGTTAAAGTAGCCGCTGACTACAGCGACGCGCGGTCGCGTGTCCAGCGCGGCCGTGAAGAGGGTGGTCAGGCCGCCGCCGGAGATGCCCATGACGGCCAGGCGCTCGGGGTCCACCTCGGGACGCGTCTCCAGATAGTCCAGGGCGCGCTGCGCGTCCCACACGCGCCAGCCGGTCATCGTCTCGCCCAGCATCAGGGCGGCCATGCTGTCGCGCACGCAGGACGACGCGCCGGTCTTGGTGCCCTCCGCGCTCCGGTGCCCGAAACTGACCTGCTCCAGGGCGAACGTCGGGTAGCCGTGCGCGACGCACTGCAACGCGAAGTCCGCCTGGTATTCGTCGGGACGGTCGAGCGGGCGCTGGCTGCCGTCCTCGGCGATGCCGACGATGCTGTCCACGCCACGCCCGTGGCCGGGCAGGCAGAGGACGGCCGGGCTCCCGGGCGGGCACCCGTCGGGGACGAGGAAGTAGCCGAAGGCGGCCATACCCGGCCGGGTCTGGAAGCGGACCGTCTCTCGCCGATACCCGTCGAGCGCCCGAGTTTCGAGCACTTCAGAGCGCAGCGACACGCGCTCCCAGGGCAGCCCGCCCAGGAGTCCGTTCAGCCGTTCGCGCACACGGCGCTGCCACGCCTGCATCGCCTCCGCCGGGCCGGGCTCCCAGGCGAGTTCGGGCGCCGTGTGCGCGATCCGCCGCCGCGCGTACACCTGGGGGTCGAGACTTCCGGAGGGTTCGTTCGGCGTCATCGTGTCAACTCCGGGGGGCGCCCTCGTCGCCGGACTCGCGCTTCAGGGCCCGCAGCGCGGCCACGCCCTGCAGCAGCGGCACGAGCAGCAGCAGGCGCACGCCCAGCACGGC
>CADCTO010000504.1 GCA_902805585.1 uncultured Armatimonadota bacterium
TGGGTGCTCTCCTTATCTGTCAAACTATTGTTTAATAGGTTGTGCCGTACTTCGGGCTGAAACTACACGGTCATGTGGGGCGTCTCCGAGTGCCCTAACCCCCTCCCCCTTCCCTCAAGACTTCGGCTTGAGGCCGAAGAAGGGAAGGGGGTGCCTGACACTCCTTCGGTCGCCGTTCGACCGTAGGGGCGCCGCTTGCCGCGCCCCGCGCTGGCGCGAAGTCGTACCCGAGCCGCCCCCCAGGCACCCGCTGCTTCGCTCCGCTATCGCGGCGCTGCTGCTGCTCGGCGCGGCATTTGACGCCAACTATCAGGCGATCAACGGGGCAGTGTACGCGTGGCCGGGTGCAAGCGGTTTTCAGAACTCGGTGTGAGATGCCTCGGCGTTTGGCGTCCCCGGCGTGAAGCGCCCCGCCCTGAACGGCGGGCTGAGGGGAACATTGCCCGCCTTCGCGGGCGCCGGAGGTGGCGCGGGCGGGGTGGTGTTTTGGTTCTCGCGGTTCGGTGGGCTCCTGCATAGGCGGCGCGCGGGGATCGAACGGCAGAACAAAATCCGCGGCCGTGTACAATGAAGGAAACGCACCGGAGAAGGACATTCCCATGACTATCACCATCGAGCTCGCGCCGGACGAAGAGGCGCGGCTTCGGCAGAAGGCGGACGAGCAGCGGCAGGAAATCGGCGAGTACGTGCGTACCCTGGTTCGACGGGAAGCCGCCGCACTGCCGGGGGTACCCCCGGCAGCGTCTGGCGAGGCGGCGGAGGCGACCGCCACGGGCGCCTATGACCCGGCAGCGGCGATAGCGCTGCTGGAGGAGTTCGCCACGTCCGAGGAGTGGGGCACAGCCGAGGAGCAGCGCGAGACATTGGAGTTCCTGAAAAAGGCCATCGACGAAGACCGGCCGGGCCAGCGGCGCATCTTCGGTGAAGGCGTCAACCCAGCGTGACGGACGCGGCAGGCGGCGGCGCCCTAGCGTTGCGCCGCATCGTCCTCCTCGACAGTGGCCCTTTGGGGCTGGTAACGAACCCGAAGCTGAGTCCTGACGCCGATGCCTGCCGGGCCTGGCTCGCCCGCATGCTCGCGGCGGGGCATCGAGTCCTGGTGCCCGCCATCGCAGATTACGAGGTGCGGCGTGAACTGCGGCGGGCCGGAAAGACGAAGGGGTTGCAGGCACTCGATGCGCTCAAGACTCGCATTGGCTTCCTGCCGCTGACGAACGAGGCATTGCTGCAAGCCGCCGACTTTTGGGCGACCGCCCGGCAACTCGCCTTGCCCACCGCCGACCGGCTGGCCCTCGATGGCGACGCCATTCTGGCCGCACAGGCTGCCACCCTAGACGTGGGAGCCTGGGATTTGCCGAGCGCGTCCGTCATAGTCGCCACCACAAACATTGGGCACCTGTCCCGCTTCGTAGACGCCGAGGCGTGGCAGGACATCAAACCGTAAAAGGCCTCTTGCGTGGGACGGCCTGCATCACCAGCCTGTTGTGCGGCGCCCCGGCGTGAACGCCGGGCTAATGAGAATATGGCCCGCCTTCGCGGGCGCCGGATGTGCCTGCGCGGATTGGCCGCAGCCGTATAACTTGCTTCCTCGTTCTGCGCCCGCTGTGTCCACGCGGAATGCGCGGGCGACGGACGTTGGGTTCCCGACCGGGGGTACCCGGAGAAGGGGCCCGTGACGGGACCGCCGACGGTAGCTCCTCATTCCCCTCTACAGAGGCCCGCAGGGTTGACTGATAACACGAGTGGGCGTCCGCGGAAACGGCGGACGGTGTTGAGGAGGGGAGCCGAGGTGCGTTTGCTGCGATGCTATACGGCGGTGTTGCTGGGGCTGGCGCTGTGCCTGGCCGGGCTGTCGGCGCCGCGGCTCGCCTGGGCGCAGAACCACCCCCGGCCGGTGGTCAACGGCCTTGATCCGGCGTACGGGACGGCGGGCGACGCGGACACGCGGGTCACGATCCGCGGTTCCGGCTTCGTGGCCGGCGCGGTCGTGCTCTTCGAAGACGAACCCCTGACTCCTGATAGCGTCGGCGCGACGGCGATCACAGTGACGGTTCCGTCGGCGCTTCTGGCGACCGCGGGTGACAGGGGCGTGGTCGTGGTCAACCCCGACCCGAGCGACGGGCCGTCCGGCAGGGTCACGTTCACGGTCGATCCGGCGGTCCCGGAGGACACTTCGGCTCCGGTCACGACGCCCGTCCCGTCCGGCGCGGCGGGGTTAAGCGGGTGGTACGTGAGCGGCGTGAGCGTGACGCTCGACGCGACGGACGACGCGGGCGTGGCGGGCACCCGGTACGGCCTGGACGGCGGCGGCGAGCAGGGGTACGGCGGCCCGATCCGCGTTTCGGGCGACGGCACGCACACCCTGGAATTTTGGAGCGTGGATGTCAACGGCAACGAAGAGGTCCACCAGACCGAGACGTTCCACATCGACGGCGCAGCGCCGGTCTCTACGGCGGTCGGCGCCGTAGACGGGGGGGAGTACCGCAACGGCGTCGTGCTCACGTTCGGCGGCTCCGACGCGACCTCGGGCCTGGCCGCCGTCGTCTACACGGTGGACGGCGGTCCGGACCAGGCGGCGGGGAACGGGCAATCCGTTTCGGTCGGCGGCGCGGGCGAGCACACGGTCACGTACCACGCCGTGGACATCGCCGGCAACGTCGAGGGCACGCACCGGATCACGTTCACGATCGTGTCGGACGTGGCGGTGTCGCGGCCGGCGATCAGCGGCATCGACCCGGATTACGTGGAGGCGGGGAGTCCCGACACGGTTATCGTGATAACCGGCACCGGCTTCAACCCGGGCGCGTCGGTCGTGTCCGTCGGCGGCACGGTCCTGGCCCCGGTCGCCGGGGTCACGTCCACGCCGACGTCGCTGGCGGTGACGATCCCCGCCGGCCTGCTGGCCGCCCCGGGCACGCTGGGCGTGACGGTGACCAATGGGGACGGGGGGAGCGCGGCGTACGACGTTGAGGTGATCGAGCCGGTCGGGATCGAGACCGCCGCCCCCGTCGATGTGGCGGTCGGGCCGGACAACCGCACGTACCTGCTGTGGGGCGACCCGGCGGGGACCACCGATCTGTGGGTCGTGGGCGCCGACGGGGGCGTGGTGAAGCAGGCGCGCTTCGGCCCGTACGCCGGCTGGAAGGCGGTCGCCCTGAGCGTCGGCGGCGACAACCGGCTGCGGGTGCTGTGGAACAACCTGGAGACGGAGGAAACGGGCTGGTGGCTCCTGTCGCCCGGCCTGGATATCCAGGGGCACGTCGCGTACGCTCCCCTGGCCGGCTGGGCGGCCCGGGACATCGCGGCGGGGCCGGACGGGCGGACGCGCATCCTGTGGAACCATCTCGACGGCCGGGCCGGGCTCTGGACCGTGAACGACGCGGGCGTGATCGACGGGTACGGCCTGCTGGGCGCCTACCCCGATTGGCTCGCGCAATCGCTGGCGGTGGGGACGGACAACAAGTGCCGGGTGCTCTGGACCCACGTGGACGGCTCCCTTTCCCTCTGGCGCCTGTCGAAGAGTCACGCGTTGGAGACCGCGTTCGTCTTCGGGGCTCTGGCGGGCTGGACGGCCACGGACCTGGCGCTCGACGGGCAGGATCGGGCGCGCCTGCTCTGGGAGCACGTGGACGGCCGGACCGGGCTGTGGACGCTGGGAACGGCGGGCCAGCTCGAAAGCTATGCCACTTTCCCCTACTATCCGGGGTGGCTCGGCCGCGCCCTGGCCGTCGGCGGGGACGGGCGCACGCGGGTGCTGTGGGACTACAACGGGGAACAGGGCGGCCTGTGGGTGCTCTCGCCGGAGCACCGGCCGGAGAACCACTTCCTGTACTCCCCGTTCTAGGGGCGTCCGGGCGGGCCCCGGAAGCGAACGCTTCCGGGGCCGAGTCGCGCCGAGGCTGTGTGATGGTCTACGGGGTGTCGGGCTCGGCGTCGTCCAGGCCGGTGGCGAGGACGGTGACCTGGACACGGCCTTCGAGGCGCTCGTCCACGACGGTGCCGAAGAGGATGTTGGCGTCCTTGGCGTCGGCTTCGCGGCTGATCAGCTCCGCCGCTTCGTAGACCTCCGCGAGGGACAGGTCGGGGCCGGCGGTCACGTTCACCAGGAGCGCGCGGGCGCCGTGGAGGCGCGCTTCCAGCAGGGGGGAGGCGATGGCGGCGAGGGCGGCGTCGTTGGCCCGGTGCGGTCCCTCGCCCACGCCGACCCCGAGCATCGCCATGCCGGCGTTCTTGAGTACGGCGGTCACGTCGGCGAAATCCACGTTGATGAGGCCCGGGATGGTGATGATGTCGGAGATGCCCTGGACCCCCTGGCGCAACACGTCGTCGGCGGCCGTGAAGGCGTCCAGGAGCGTCCCCTTCTTCTCGACCACCGCCTGCAGCCGGTCGTTGGGGATCACCAGCAGAGTGTCGACGGCGGCCTTGAGGCGCTCGATGCCTTCGCGGGCGAGGCGCGAGCGGCGCGGGCCCTCGAACCGGAACGGGCGGGTGACCACGGCGACGGTGAGGATGCCCATATCGCGCGCGACCCGGCCGACGACGGCGCCCGCGCCGCTGCCCGTCCCGCCGCCCATGCCGGCGGCAAGGAAGACCAGGTCGGCGCCG
>CADCTO010000505.1 GCA_902805585.1 uncultured Armatimonadota bacterium
GGGCCCCCGAGGCGCACCCACGCGTGACAGCACCGCCAGCGCGGCGAGCACGACCGCTGTAGCGAGGATGCCGGCGCGCACGGCCCCGCGCGGGGCGGCCTTGATTTTCGCAGGACGTACCCGAGCCATCACTCTTTTCCTACCTCCGCGAAAACCTTACGGGCGGTCTTCGCGCGCCGCCGGCGTCTCCCACGCGGGCGGTATGGACTATCCCGCGTCCGTATCTTCGGGCGCGAGGAACGCGCCGCGGATCAGGTCCGCACGGCAGATGGGGCCGTCGTCGCCGGGGGCGAGGGTGACGGCCACGACGTCGAAGCGCAGCGGGACCTCGTCGGTCAGGCCGTGGCGCGCTGCGTAGGTCAGTGCGAGACGGGCCAACTGGCGCTGCTTGGCCGGACCGACCGCCTCGGCGGGCGAGACGGCCCGCCCGCCGCGCCGCGTTTTGACTTCCACGAAGGCGAGCGTCGGCCCGTCCCAGGCGACGATATCCAGTTCGCCCGTCCGGCCGAAGCGGACGTTCACGTCGACGATAGAATATCCTCGCCGCTCCAGCAGGTCGCGCGCGGCCTCCTCGCCCCGCCGCCCGCGCGTCCCGCGCCCGTCCCCTTTGGCGGAAGCTGCCATGGCCGCGCCTTCAGTCCTCGTACCGGAGGACACGCTGGGCGACCGGGGCGTACGAGCGCCGGTGGAGCGGGCAGGGGCCGTGCGCGTCGAGGGCGGTCAGGTGGTCCGGCGTCGGGTAGCCTTTGTGGCGGGCGAAGTCGTAGGCGGGATACTCGTCGTGGTACGCGGCCATCAGGCGGTCGCGGGTCACCTTGGCGATGATCGAAGCGGCGGCGATGGACAGGCACCGCCCGTCGCCCTGCACGAGCGCCTCGCACTCCGGGTGCAGGCCGGACACGGGCAGCCCGTCCACGAGCACGGCGTCCGGCGGGGGATCGAGGGCGTCCACGGCCAGGCGCATGGCCCGGTGCGTCGCCCGCAGGATGTTCAGACGGTCGATCTCCGGCGCGTCCACGATGCCGACGCCCACGGCCACCGCTTCGCTCAGGATGCGCGCCTCGGCCCGCTCGCGCGCCTCGGGCGACAGTTTTTTGGAGTCTTTGACGCCCGCGGGGTCGAAGCCGGCGGGGAGGATCACGGCCGCCGCGACGACCGGTCCGGCCAGCGGCCCACGCCCGGCTTCGTCCACACCCGCCACGCGCGCCCGCCCGCGCGCCCACCACGCGCGTTCGTGCGCCCACAAGTCAGGGGGGGCGGCGTCAGGGGGCGCAATCATGGGAGATGCGCTTGAAGTTCTTGAAAGGCCAGAAGACGATCTCGGCACGCCCGATGATGCGCTCCTGCGGGAGCATCCCCCATTTGTGCGAATCGTGCGACTGGTTGCGGTTGTCCCCCAGCACGAAGAGGTCGCCCTCCGGGATCTCCCGGGGGCCCCAATGGTATTCGGGGTCTTCGGCCGCATAGTCCTCGCACAACTGGACGTCGTTGCGCAGCACCTTGCCGGGCACGATACGCACGGGCTGTCCGGCCTTCCCGGCGGCCCGGGCGAACTCGGCGGGGGTGATCTTCCGCCGCCCGAGCCAGATCGCGTCCGTGGTCAGGCGCAGCGGCTCCGCGCCCATGTCGCTGGCCTCGCTGACGCTGCGGCCCGACCCGAGGACGGCGCGGATCTCGCTGTGGGTGTAACGGGTGGGCTCGCGGCCGGTGCCCGCGGTGACGTAGCCCTCGCGCACCTCGATCACGTCGCCGGGGACGCCGATCAGGCGCTTGATGAACTCCTTCTCGTCGGGGGCGGCGTCCTTGGGCGCGCGGAAGACGACGACCTCCCCCGGCTTGGGTTTGGCGAAGCGGTACGACCACTTGTTGACCAGGATGTGGTCGCCTTCCCAGAGCGTGGGGTGCATGGAGCCCGAGGGGATGAAAAACGACTGGACGACGAACGGGCGCAGGACGAGGAACACGAGGACCAGCGCGATCAGGACCGACTCGCACAACTCCGACGCGAAGCGAGCCGCGGCGACGCGCGCGCCCTGGAGCAGGGCGCGCGCCGCCGTGAGCGCCGCGACGACGAGGAGGATCGTCTGCGGCGATATGCTTGCGATGCGCTCGGTCAGCTGTTCCATCGGCTTACCGTACGCGCTCCCCTTACTTGCCGGCCGGCTGGTCCGTGCGCAGTTCCTTCAGGCGCGCCGCCTTGCCGACACGGCTGCGCAGGTAGTAGAGCTTGGCGCGGCGGACCTTGGCGCGGCGCATGACTTCGATCTTGTCGACGCGCGGGGAGTGCACCAGGAAGGTGCGCTCGACGCCGACGCCGTTGCTGACCTTGCGGACCACGACCGTGTCGCGGATCCCCTCGCCGCGGCGGGCGAGCGAGACGCCCTCGAAGATCTGGATGCGCTCCTTGCCGCCCTCCACGACCTTCACATGGACGCGCAGCGTGTCGCCGCCCCGGAACGCGGGGACGCTTTCCTTCTTCTGCGCCGACTCGATATCGGTGATAACGTTTGCCATCTGGTTGAACCCTTCGTTCGTTTCTTCGGCGCATCCCCCGGCGGTCTTCCGGCGCGCGAGTGCCCTGGACACGGGTTCAAACACCACGGCGCGGGCCTATCCCGTCGCCGCATAGCTTAACCGCCAGGACGCAAAGAGTGCAAAGGAAGAATAAGGAAGCCTCTTTCTGAACTCGGCGTCCTTCGCGTCCTGGCGGTTAAATCTTCTCTTCCCGCTCCCGGTCGGCCTCGTCTAAAAGCTTCTGGTCGGCCTTCGAGAGCGGCAGCAGTTTCTCCCACAGGTCCGGGCGGCGAGCGCGCGTCCGCACCAGCGCCTGGCGCCGCCGCCATTTCGCGACGTTGGCGTGGTGCCCGGAAAGCAGCACGTCCGGCACGGCCATGTCGCGGAACTCCGCCGGCCGCGTGTAGTGCGGGTACTCCAGCAGCCCTTCGCTGAACGTTTCCTCGTGCGGCGACTCGGCGTTCCCGAGAACGCCGGGCACCAGACGCACGACGGCATCCAGAATGACCAGCGCGGGCAGCTCGCCCCCCGTCAGCACGTAGTCGCCGATGGACACTTCCCGCGTCACCAGCGCTTCGCGCACGCGCTCGTCCACACCCTCATAGTGGCCGCATACCAGTACGAGATGCGGCCGGGCCGAAAGTTCCCGGGCCATCGCCTGCGTGAACGGCTCGCCGTCGGGCGCCATCAGCAGGACGATTGGGTCGCCGCCCGCCTCCGCCCGGATCGCCTCGACCGCCGCGAACAGCGGCTCCGGCTTCATCACCATCCCGGCGCCGCCGCCGAACGGGTAGTCGTCCGTCGTGCGGTGCCGGTTGTTCGTATGGTCGCGCAGGTCGTGGACCCGCAGGTCGAGTTTCCCCGCCGCCTGCGCCCGTCCCGGGATCGAGAACGCCGCCGACTGGCGCACCATGTCGGGAAAGATGGTCACCACGTCCACGCGGATGCCCTGCCCGGCCAGGTCCCCGGCGCGGGCGGGGGCCGCCGCTGCCCCGTCACTCATCCTTGCGCAGGCCGGGGATGTCCCGCACCGTCATCCGCCCGCCCGGAACGTCCACCGCGATCACGATCTCGTCGGCCACGCCGGGGATCATCGCCAGCGGCGTTTCGTAAACGTCGTTGGCCTGGGGGTAGAAATGCACCCGCTCGATGGCCCCCAGATCCGAACCGCTCTGCGTCACGACCCGGAGGCCGACCAGGTCGGCCTCGTAGTAGGTGTCCGCGGGCAGCGCGGGCAGCTGGTCGCGCCGTATGTGGACCCCCGCCCCGCGCAGCGTTTCGGCCGCGGCCATGTCCGCGACGCCCGCGATCGTCAGCAGCGCCTGCCGCTTGTGCAGCCGCACCGCCGTGACGCGCCGCTTCTCTTCGCGCCCGTCGGCGAACCGGAGGCGGACGGCGGGGAGCGCCGCGAGCGCCCGGGGGTCGTCCATCAGGGGGTTCATCCGCAACTCGCCCCGGACGCCGTGCGGGGCCGCGATCTCGCCCACCAGCACCGTCTCTTCGGCGGGGTCCCGCCCGCCGCTCCCCTGCTGCTGCTCCGCCGTCGTCATCTCCATGAAATCCCGTGGTGCCGCCGGGGCGCCCGGGGCCGGGGACCGCGCGGCCCCCACCCCCGGCGTCCCGGCGCGCCCCGTTACGTCGCCACGATCTCGACGTAGACCTTCCGCTTGTGCTTCATGGCGGCCGCCTTGGCGACCGTGCGCAGCGCGTTCGCGATGCGCCCCTGCTTGCCGATCACCTTGCCCAGGTCGTCGGGGGCGACACGCACTTCATAGGTCGTGGCCTCGTCGCCCGGCACTTCGCTTATGTCAACTTGTTCCGGATCGTCTACCAGTTCCTTCACAAGGTATTCGATTAGCTGCTTCAACTTGACTTGCTCCTGAATCAGGCGACCGCGGTAGCGTGCAGGCGCGGCCCCCTATATTACTCTGCCCCTGATGGCCCTGTGCTACGCAGGGTTCTATCCGGCGGGCGTGGCGTCCGCGGCGGGAGCCGCGTCCGCATCGCCCGTCGTCGGAGCCGGCCCGGCGGGCGCCGCCGCCGCGGGCGCCGCGGCGGCCGGGGCGGCGTCGGTCTGGG
>CADCTO010000506.1 GCA_902805585.1 uncultured Armatimonadota bacterium
AGACCGGTGTTGGCGGCCTCGTTGGTGTGGGCGTACACCGCGCCGACATACGGGGACGCGGCGCCGCCGCCCCCGCTGTCGGGGTTCTCGCCCGGCTCCAGCACGTTCCCGCCGCCGCAGCCGGCGATCACCAAGAGCGACATCGCGAGCACCGACCAGGAAGCAAGAGCGATGCTTCCCCGCTTGATTGATCTCATGTTCCATCCTTTCCGTAAACGTTCTCCGTCCCGGCAGAGCCGGGACGGAGAAAATCAGTCTCCCGTATCGAGGCCCCGCAGGAAGGTCACCACATCGGCCCGCTTGCCGGCGTCGCGGATATAAAACGGGTGCGGAGCCAGGGCCCCGCGGCCGGGATTGAGCAGGGCGTCCAGGCCCGGCACCGACGCGTCGTGCAGGAAGACCGGCTTGCGCGCCAGGTCGAGCAGCAGCGGCAGCGCGTTGCCGCGCCGCGCGCCGCGGTCGCTGGCGTCCACCACGATCATCTTGTCGTCGAAGGTCCCCGGCGCGTTCTGGACCGGGCTGAGCGGGGGCTTCCGTTTGGCGAGAACGGCCGGGCGGTAGCCGGGGAAAACGGCTTTCATCGACACCAGCAGGGGCGGCACGAACCGGTTCTGGTCCACGTTGTGACAGCGCGTGCAGTTGTCGCGGAAGATTTCCCGGCCCCGGCGGGCGGCGGCCACGTTCACCTTGGCGCCCCGCGGCGCGGGCAGGCTGTCGAGGTAGGCGTTCATGTCGAACAGCTTGGTGTCGTCCACGCGCCGCCCGACCGGGTGGTCCGGGTCCCCCACCGCATGGCCCACGGACGCCCGCACGAACGGGTAGCCCGTGACGCCCGTCTCCTTCAGGATCTTGGCGTAGTCGTCGGCCAGTTCCACGCCCGCGGCGCCCGCCTTGATCTTCAGGAACTTGCGCCCTTCGGGGGTGACCAGGCTCGTCAGGTCCAGGTTGACGGTGTAGGAGCCGTTGCCGATGTTGTCCAGCACGGCGTGCTCGCCGGCGGTCCCGTACGGCGCGGCCAGGTCCTGCCGGAACAGCGGCGTGTTCTGCACGGGGTTCCCGATGCCGTCCGACGTCTCGTCGAACGTGCCGACGGGGTAGAACTTGCGGTTGTTCAGGTAGGCGTCCACCTCGGCCTCGGTCGAGTTTTCGGTCAGGCCCTTGGGCGCCCGCCCGATGGTCTTGCCGCCGAGCTCGACCTGCAGGTTCGGGTAATAGGCGCGGGAGTTCGCCGCCAGGGCGAGCAGTCTGCCCATGTCGATGGAGTGCGTGGCGCGCCCGTCGAGCCGCCGGCCGATGGTGCCCTTGCCGCCCGGCAGGGCGTAAACAGATTCGTCGGTGATCGTGTGGCAGATGGCGCAGGCGATGCCGACCTTGTCGCCGGCCTCGATGTCCAGGGTCTTGTCGCCGTTCGTGTCGCGGGCCACGACGCCGATCACGGCGTTGGCGTTGACGAGCTCGACCGCCGTCTTCGGGTCGTTGAGCAGCGGCGCGTTCTGCGGCGAAAGGTCGGTCTTGAGTTCCTCGGCGAGGGCGCGCCGCAGCGCCGGGGCGACGCGCTCGATGTCCACGTGCAGGCCCGCGTTCAGGGCGTCTATGGGGGTGAACCGGGCGGCCTTCATCCCCTGGGGCAGTCGCATGGCGTCGGTCCAGAAGCCCTCGTTCCCGAAGGTCTCGAACCGGAAGACGGCGCGGCCCGCCGCCGCGTCCCCCTTCTTGTGCGGGAAGGGGTTTTTCGTGAAGCCGGGCCCGTCGGATTTGGCGGCCCGGGGGTTGGCGAAAAGGGCCGGCCCCGCGGCGACGGCGCACAGCGCCAGGAACGGAAGCAGGTAAAAGGTCCACACGCGGCGGCGGGCGCGGCGAAAACGTTTCACGGCGGGCACTCCTTTGTGAAGCCTTCGCTTCGTGGCAGCAAGAACGAGCGCGTCCCCTGCCCTCGGGCGCCGGTGGGTCCGGCGGCGCTCCGCGACGTCAGCAACAGGATGGCGGGCCGTATTCATCGGCACGGTGTCTTGCAGTATGGGCCATCCGTCTCACGGAAAGGTCACAAGAATGTCACGATTTGGTCACGACCGTGAAAGGCGGAGGCGCGGCCGCGCCTCCGCCTTTCACAGTTATCGCCGGGCTTTCACTTCGCGGCGAGGCCTATCGCCCCGGGCGGGAGCCCGCCGACCGTCTGGATCGGCGTGAGGCTGCCGTCCTCCTGCACCGCGAAGGCGGTGATCCTCCCGTCACTGAGTGTGCGGGCGTACAGGTAGTGGCTGTTGTTGCTCAGGGCTTCGTCGATGGGGAGGACGCCGAGCGTGCCGGCGACGGGGTCGAGCAAGACGAGGGTCCCGTCCGGTTCCACCCGGAAGCTGGAGATGTCGCCGCTCATGGCGTTCGTGACATAGGCGTACTTATTGTTGTCGGTGATCACCACCCAGCACGTGTCCGAGCGGTCGTTACGCACCGTCCTGCTGATGGGCACGAGGATGCCGTCACCGGGCACCTCGTAGGAGGACGCCGCGCCCTGGCCCTGCGCGCCCTGGAAAGATTCGGAGGTGATCAGTTGGCCGCGCTGCGTGAAGGAGAATCCGAAGGGCGTCACGCCCGAGGCCGGGTTCGGGATCGGCCCGTCCGCCAGCCCGCCCTTGTCAACGACGTAGGTGTCGATGACGTTGGTGTTCTTGCCCGTCACCACCAGCACGTCGCCGCTCGGGGTGAACGCGACCTGCGCGGCATCCGCCGGGCCGCCGCCCGTCACGGGCCGGGCGGAACCGGGGATCGGCGTCAGCTCCCCCTGCGCGCCGAAGGTGAATCCGTTGATGTTGCCGCTGGCCTGGTTCAGCACATAGAGCACGTTTCTGCGCAGCGTCAGGCTGACCGGCTGGACGCCGCCGGAGGGCACCTTCTCGACCAGGGTGAGCGCGTTCTGCTTGACCGCGAAGACCGAGATCTCGTTGCTGCCGGTGTTGGTCGCGAGCAGGTAGTGGTTGCCCCGGCCCAGGTTGTCGGGGGACTGCCCGGTCAGGATCAGGCCGCCCGCCGACCCCTCGAACTGCCCGCTGCCCATGCCCCCGGTGGCGAAGGAGCCTCCGGGAGTCAGCGTGCCATCCGCGGCGCGGTTATAGACGAGCACGCGGTTGCCGGTCGGCTCGTTGGTCATCGCGTACACGGCGCCGGGGCCGTTCTGCGCCGGCGGCGGCGGCCCCTGAGCGGCGGCCGGGGCCGGCGTCGTCAGGGCGAAAAGCGGGAGCGCCGCGAGTGCGGCGGTTGCGCCTGCGAGTGCGGCCAAAAAGGCCCGGCGCGGTGTCGACGTTGGATGCTGCTGCTTCACTGAGGGTTCCTTTCGCGCGGCGCGAAGGGCTGCCCGGTGGCGCGCCTCGCCCGCGACGTGAACTGCCCGTCCCGGCGCGTCCGGGATCAGGCTTCGCCTCTCAGTATGGAGCGGCCATCTCACGCCGCCGTCACAAAGAAGTCACGTTTCGGTCACGGAATGGTGACCGGTCACGGCGCAGGGGGCGATTGCGCGGGGCACAGCGGGAGGGGGAACGCGAAGACCGTGCCGGCGCCCGGCGCGCTGCGGGCCGTGATGGTGCTGTCGTGGAGCTCGAGGATGCGCCGGGCGATGGCCAGCCCCAGCCCCGCGCTGCCGGGCGCTTCCGGCTGGCCCTGCGCCCGGTAGTAGCGCTCGAAGATGTGGGGCAGGTCTTGCTCCGGGATGCCGCGCCCGGTGTCGCGCACCTCGACCACGATCTTGTTGTCACCGGGCAACAGGGCGATCGTGACGACGCCGCCCTCGGGCGTGTAGCGCAGCGCGTTCTCGATCAGGTTTTCCAGCACGCGCTCGATCATGCCGATGTCGGCGCAGACGAAGGGCAGGTCGGCGGCGAAATCGGTTTCGAGCCGCTGCCCGTTGCTCTGGGCCGCGAGCTGGAACTTCTGCGCCACGTCCTGCACCAGCTCGCCGGGCGAGAACGGCTCGACGTGGAGCGGGACCTCGCGCGCGTCCAGCTTGGCCAGCTCGAACAGCTCGGACACCAGCCTGGTCAGGCGCTCGCCGTGGCGGGTGGCAATGTCGAGATAGCTGCGCTGCTCCTCGGGCGTCAGGCGCCCTTCTTTCATGCTCAACGTCTCGAGGTAGCCCTGGAGCGCGGCGAGCGGGGTGCGCAGGTCGTGGGACACGTTGCTGACCAGCTCGCGGCGCTGCCGGTCCGCCCGCTCCCGCTCCCGCGCCTGCGCCTCGATGCGCTCGGCCATGCGCGTGAAGACCGCCTCCAGCCGGTCGATCTCGTCGCGGTGCGGCGGGGCCAGGGCGTGCCCGCCCGGCGAGGCCGCCGGTCCGTGGGTAACGGGCTGGAAGCTTTCCACGGCGCTTGTCAGCCGCCGCAGCCGCCGCGACAGCGTGGCGAACAGGTAGAAGCCGGTGGCCAGCGCCAGGAGCAGCGTCCCCGCCGTCATCGCCAGCGCCAGGCGCAGGATGTAGCTGCGGCGCAGCGTCTGGGCGACGCCCTGGGCCTCCTCCCCGCCCAGGATGATGTAGACGTAGCCTTCCAGCCGGTCCCCGACCTTCGCGTCCCCGGGGATGGCGGCGGCGGAGAAGATCTTGCGC
>CADCTO010000507.1 GCA_902805585.1 uncultured Armatimonadota bacterium
GAGGGGCGTGGGGCATCCTGGAAGCCCTGGAGATAGAGGGCTGCGCCCACGCGGAACCCGTGCCGGGCGCCTCCACGCTGCTCCGCCGGCTGCGCGACGAGCGGGGCCTGCCGGTCGCCGTCATCACGCGCAACTGCCGCCGCGTTTCTCTGGACCTCCTCGCGCGCCTTTCGCTCCCGCACGACCTGCTGCTCGCGCGCGAGGATGTGGCCCGCGCCAAACCCCACCCCGACGCCCTCCTGGACGCCTGCCGCGTCTTCGACGTCGCGCCACAGGACGCCGTCATGGTCGGCGACCTCTGGCCCGACGTCGCCGCCGGGCGCGCGGCGGGCGCCCGCACCATCGGCATCCAGTGGCCCTACGACCCGCCGGGCCGATTCGCCCGGTGTGCGCCCGATGTCGAGGTCACCTCGCTCGCCGCCGTGGCCGCCCTGCTGTTCCCGCCCTGAGTGTCCGACGTGCCTACCGGAGCGCCGGCGGGTGGCCCGCACGGGGTGATCTGGATGTCCGACACCCTGAACGCGGTTTGTTCACCCCTCACGGGTCCCATCCGTGTTTCCTGGGAACGAACCGGCGATCGAGACGGCACCTTCGGGCGGAGCGCCGATTATCAGCAGCCACCCGCACCTGCACCTGTTTCAGGGCGCCATCGCGGGTTTATTTTGCCTACTCATTCGAGTCTTAACCTTTCCTTAACAGAGACTTGATCTTCGGCTGGTACTCTCTACTCGTGGAAAGGAAAACCACGTGATGCGCAGCCTCAGATCCTCGAAGGCGACTTCCTTCCGCCCTCGCGGAACAGGCTGCTCGTGAGAGCGGGGGTGAACCCGGATAAAGCCGGAGCCTTTACCCTTATAGAACTGCTCGTCGTCATCGCGATCATCTCCGTCCTGGCGGCGATCCTCTTTCCCATCTCCGCCCAGGCGCGGGGGAAGGCGCGGCAGGCCTCCTGCCTTTCCAACATGCGCCAGCTCGGCATCGGGCTGGACATGTACGCGACGGACCACGACGAGCGGCTGTTCTTCTTCGGCCACGACGCGAACCACTCGCGCGCGGACCCGGCCGCGCCCCTCGGGGCGCGCCGTGACAACCGCTGGTGGAGCCAGGTCTTGCCCTACACCAGGAACACCGGCGCGCTGATCGTCTGCCCGGACGACGGCGGGCGCGTCCCGCACGCGTCCGGGGACGGGCGGGACGGCAGGCCGCTCGTGCCGCGCTCGTACGTCGCCAACCGCGCCGCCGAGAGCCTGACGCTCGCCCAGGTGGAGAACCCCAGGAGGGCGTCAACGTTGTCTTCTTCGACGGCCACGCGAAGTGGATGAGCAAGGGCGCCCTCACCGAAGGCCCCTGCGACCTGCCGTACTCCGGGGTGAACCTGATGCGGCGCCACCCGCCGCCGCTGCCGGACCCCGCCCGCACGCCCTGGAACGCGAACTGCCCGCAATAAAGGAAAGCCCCGCATGTCACACTCCCGCCGCCGGTTCCTGACCTACCTCGGGATGGGGACCTACGCCGCACTGGCGTGCCCGTCCCGCGCCGCCGCCGCCGCGCCCGCCGCGTTCCCCCTGCCCCGGCCCAGAGGCGCGGCCCCGCTCTTCCGCCCCATCGCGCCGAGCACCGAGGACAAACTCCTTCTTGCCGACGGGTTCCGCTACGACACCGTCTGCACCTGGGGCGATCCGCTCGGCACGCGCGGACTCCACGGGCCGGAAACGTTCGGCTTCAACAACGACTTCCTCGCCTATTTCCCGATCGACGCGCTCCAGGGCGGAAAGAACTCGAACGAGGGGCTGCTCTGGGTGAACCACGAATACCCGAACCCGCTGTTCGTCAGCGGGTACGACGGCATGAGCACAAAGACCGAGGCGCAGATCGTCGCCGAGAAGCTGTCGGTCGGCGGCAGCGTGCTCCACGTCCGGCGCGACGCGAGCGGCGGCGTGTGGCGGCACGTCCCCGGCTCGAAACACACCCGTCGCTTCACCGCGCTGTACCCGACCATGGAGGTGACCGGGGCGGCGTCCGCGCGTGTGCCGCGCGCGACCGGCACGCTGGCCAACTGCTCCGGCGGCCGGACGCCCTGGAGCACGGTCCTGTCCTGCGAAGAGAATTTCCATGACTACAACCGCGGGAACGGCGTCAGCACCGGCACGGGCTACCGCTGGTCGGACGTGCCCGACCAGGCCATCCAGGAGCGCGAATACGGCTGGATCGTCGAAGTGGACCCGTTCGGCGATCTGCCGCCGCTCAAGCACAGCGCGCTGGGCCGCTTCGCCCACGAGAACGCCGCCTGGCGGCTCGCGCCGTCGGGAAAGCTCGTCGTCTACATGGGCGACGACGCACAGGACCAGTTCTTATACAAGTTCGTCAGCGCGGAAAAGTATAAAGCGGACGCGCCCCGGGCGGAGAAACGGAAGCTGCTGACGGCCGGAACGCTCTACGCCGCGGATTTCGGAGCCGGCCGCTGGCTGCCGCTCGACATCGCGCGCAGCCCGGCGCTGCGCGCGGCGGGGTTCGCGGACCAGGCCGACGTCCTTCTGCGGACGCGCGACGCGTCCCGGGCCTTGAAAGCCACGCCGCTCGACCGGCCCGAGGACTGCGAGGTGCATCCGCTCGACGGCACGCTCTACGTCGCCCTCACCAACAACACGGCGCACGGCAACTACTACGGCCAGATCGTGCGGCTGCTCGAAGATAAGGACGATGCCGGCGGCGAAAGCTTCCGCTTCGAGATCTTTCTGGCGGGCGGCCCCCAGAGCGGGCTGGCCTGCCCGGACAACCTCGCCTTCGACCGGAAGGGCAACCTCTGGGTCGTCTGCGACATCTCCGGCAAGTCGATCAACAAAGGGGCGTACCGTCCGTTCGGCAACAACGGGATGTTCCTCGTGCCGACAAACGGGCCGTCGGCGGGCGAAGCCTTCCAGTTCGCCTCCGGCCCCGTCCAGTCCGAGCTGACCGGCCCCTGGTTCACCGAGGACGAGAAGACACTGTTCCTCGCGGTCCAGCACCCCGGCGAAGAGTCGAAAAGCCGCGCGGCTCTGACCAGCCACTGGCCCCGGGGCGGCGAGGACGTCCCCCGCCCCGCCGTCGTCGCCATCACCGGGTTCTAGTGCCCCGCACTCAGTCTGGGTACAGCTTCCGGTATCCGCCCAGCAGGAGCAGCCACACCACCACGACCAGCCAGTGGATCGCCACCGGCGGCCAGAGCGACCCGCTGACCAAGTATGCCGCCACGCAGGCGGCGCCGAGCAGGCCCGCCATCCCCAGGAACACGGGGTTTGTCAGGACCGCGCGCTTTGCGGGCGCGTGGCGCAGCGCGTTGAGCGGGTGGTAGGCGACGAACGCGACGACGTTGCTCACGCCCCACAGCCAGCGCGCCGCTGCGGAGACGTTTTCCGTCGGGTGCGGCAGGAGCAGCGCACGGAACAACAGTTCTTCGGCCAGCGACGGCAGCACGAGGGAGACCAGAACAACGCCCGCGACCCGGGCCCTCGGCAGCCCCGGCGCGCCCGGCCGGAGGAACCCCGTTCTCAACCCGACGGGCAGCAGGAGGACCGTGAGCACGGCCAGAAGCAGCGCCGCCCGAAACCATTCCTGCGCGCCCGGTACGGTCGTCCAGGCCAGCACGAGGCGGCGCAGCAGCGTGTCCACGGAGCGAAGGGAGGGCCGCCCGGCTCCGCTAGCCGAGCACCGGCATGGAGGCGCCGCGCCATTCGCGCGGGAAGAAGTGGCGCAGGAACTGCTCCCCGGCGTAACGATCCGTCATACCGGCGATGTAGTCCAGGACGCGGCAGGCGCGCGTGTCCACGTCCGTATCGGGCGAAACCCGGTTGTAGGGGATCAGGTCGGGCCGCTCCATGTACAGGCGGAACAGGCGCTTCAGCAGGTCGCTGGCCTTGGAAAGCTCCGCCTTGGCCGCGTTCTTCTGGACGTAGACGTTGGCGAAGAGGAAGTCCTTCAGCCGGTTGGTCGCGCCCAGGACCGGCTCGCTCATCGCCACGGCCGGTTTATCCATCGACGTCTCGACCACGTTCAGGACCATCGTCGTGATGCGCTCGCCGTGCGTGCGGCCCAGAAGTTCCAGCGTCTCGTGCGGCAGCGCGTCCGGCTGGAGCAGCCCCGCCCGCACGGCGTCGTCGATGTCGTGGTTGACGTAGGCGATGCGGTCGCTGATGCGCACGACCGTCGCCTCCAAAGGAGGGCCTTCGGGCGACGGTTCGACCGGCGCGGCGAACAGGTCCGCACGCCCTTTCGAGTGCCCCAGGATCCCCTCGCGCACCTCGTGGGTCAGGTTCAGCCCGTTCCCGTCCTTTTCCAGCAGATCGACGACCCGAAGCGACTGCTCGTAGTGCCGGAAGTGCTCCCCCTGCACGTACTCGCGCAGCACCTCGTCGAGCGCCTGCTCGCCCTCGTGGCCGAACGGCGGGTGCCCCAGGTCGTGGGCGAGGGCGATCGCCTCGGTCAGGTCCTCGTTGAGCCGCAGCGCGCGCGCGACCGTGCGGGCGATCTGGGCGACTTCGAGGGTGTGCGTCAGCCGCGTCCGGTAGTGGTCCTCCTCGGGGTCGAGAAACAC
>CADCTO010000508.1 GCA_902805585.1 uncultured Armatimonadota bacterium
AAGAACCCCAAGCACAAGCAGCGGCAGGGTTAGGAGACGACTACCAGTGGCACGTATTGCTGGCGTGGATTTGCCGCGCGATAAGAGCGTTGAGTATGCGCTGCCGGAGATCTTCGGCATCGGCCTTTCGAGCGGGCGCCAGATCCTGGCGCAGGCCAACGTCGACCCCCGGACCCGGGTGAACGATCTGGCCGAGGCCGAGATCGCCCGGCTGCGCGACATCATCGAGCGGGACTGGCGCGTCGAGGGCGACCTCAAGCGGCAGATTCAGCTCAACATCCGGCGTCTCATGGAGATCGGCTCGTACCGCGGCCTGCGGCACCGGCGCGGTCTGCCCGTGCGCGGCCAGCGCACCTCGACGAACGCGCGGACCCGCAAGGGGCCCAAGCGCACCGTCGGCGCCAAGAAAAAAGCGAAGAAGTAGGGACCGAGGACAAGCATGGCACGTAAACTGACGCCGGCCCAGGCGGCGCGCAACAAGCCCAAGGTGCGCAAGAACATCGCCGTCGGCGTGGCGCACATCCAGAGCACGTTCAACAACACGATCATCACCCTGACGGACACCAAGGGCGAGGCCATCTCCTGGGCCTCCGCGGGGACCGTCGGCTTCAAGGGGACCAAGAAGGGCACGCCGTTCGCGGCGCAGCTCGCCTCGGAAGCCGCCGCCCGCAAGGCGCAGGACCACGGCTTGAAGCGCGTGGACGTGTTCATCAAGGGGCCGGGATCGGGCCGCGAAACGGCCATCCGTGCCCTGTCGGCTGTGGGCCTGGAAGTCAACCTGATCCGCGACGTGACGCCGCTGCCGCACAACGGCTGCCGCCCGCCCAAGCGCCGGCGCGTCTGAGCCGCGCCGCGGGGCGCCTTTTCGTAGGGGCGACGCACGCGTCGCCCCTACCCGTGTAATTACTATGAACTCGTAAACCCGTCCGGCGAGGACGGGGAGGAAGAGAAGGGAAATGTCTAAATCGCCGAACAGTGTGAGCGGTGACGCGCGTTGCCGCCAGTGCCGCCGTGCCGGGGAGAAGCTGTACCTCAAGGGCACCCGGTGCTATACCAAGAAGTGCGGCATCGAGCGCCGCAACTACGCCCCGGGCCAGCACGGCAACACGGGCCGCCCGGCCAAGATCACCGACTACGGGCTCCAGCTGCGCGAAAAGCAGAAGATGCGCCAGATGTACCGCGTGCTCGAGGGCCCGTTCCGCACCTACGTGGACGAGGCCACCCGTCGCCGCGGCGTCACGGGCGAGAACCTGCTTCAGCTCCTGGAACTGCGCCTGGACAACGTGGTGTACCGCCTGGGGTTCGCCTCCTCGCGGGCGCAGGCACGGCAGCTCGTGAACCACGGTCACTTCCAGGTCAACGGCCGCGCCGTTGACATCCCCTCCTACCAGACCCGGCCGGGCGACACGGTGCGCGTGGCGGAGGGTTCCCGCAAGGTGGACCCGATCCAGAACGCGCTCGCGAGCGTCGGCAACCGGATCCCGGGCTGGCTTTCCCTGAACGCGAACGCCTTCGAGGGCAAGGTCATCGTCGCGCCGCGCCGCGACGAGATCGACTCCGACGTTCAGGAACAGATCATCATCGAATTCTATTCGCGCTAAGACGGGCGATGCCGAGGAGCAGAAGACAGACATGGAAACAGTGACTCCGCGCATCGAGACGCTGGAGCAGTCGGATACCTATGGCAAGTTCCTGGTGGAGCCGCTGGAGCCGGGCTACGGCGTGACGTTGGGCAACAGCCTGCGGCGCGTCCTGCTCTCCTCCATCGAGGGCGCGGCCATCACGACGGTCAAGATCGACGGCGTCCAGCACGAATTCCAGACCATTCCCGGCCTGAAGGAAGACGCGACCGAACTCCTGCTCAACCTGAAGGAGCTGTTCGTGAAGGTGCACACGAACGGCGCGTCCTCGGCGGCGAACGGGGCCGACGAAGAGCCGCCGCAGCCGCACATGATCCGGATCGAGACGCAGGGGCAGGGGCGCGTGACGGGTTCGGACGTGATCTGCCCGTCCGACGTCGAGATCGCCAACCCCGAGGTGTATATCGCGACCCTTTCCGAAGAGACGGGCCGCCTGTACATGGAGATGAAGGTCGAGCGGGGCCGCGGCTACGTGCTGCCGGAGAAGGGCAGCACGCGCACCGACATCATCGGCGAGATCCCGGTCCCGGCCGCGTTCACGCCGGTGCGCAAGGTCAACTACACCGTAGACCCGACCCGCGTGGGCAACCGGACCGACTACGAGCGCCTGCTGATCGAGATCACGACCAACGGGACGCTCCTGCCGTCCGAGGCGCTCTCGCAGGCGGCGGACACGCTGTCGGGGTACTTCCAGCGGTTCGTGGACTCGCACGGACACGGCGGCCCCCGGCCGGCCCTTCCGGGCGGCGACCCGACGATAGCCCCGTTCGACGCCCGGATCGAGGAATTGGACTTCTCCGTCCGCACGTACAACTGCCTGAAGCGCGCCAGCATCCTGACCATCGCCGAGCTGGCGAAGGTGTCGGAGACGGACCTGATGAACATCCGCAACTTCGGCAGGAAGTCGCTCACCGAGGTCAAGGAAAAGCTGGCGACCATGAACATGACGCTCAAGGGCAGCCCCGAAGGCGAGGTCCTGACCGGCGGGGACGACGACGGCGACGAAGATATGGACGACGAAGGCGAGGAGTAGCCAGGGATGAGGGATGCGGGGCGAGGGATGAGAAGAAACGCATCCTCCGCCTCATCCCTCGCCCCTCGCCCCTCATCCCTGGAGAATAACCATGCGACATAGAATCGGTGGGCGGCAGTTCGGTCTGCCGTCGGATCAGCGGCGCGCGCTCCTGAAAGGTTTGGTGCGCTCGCTGCTCATCTACAAGAAGATCGAGACGACGGAGACGCGGGCCAAGGACGTGCGCTCCATCGCGGAGAAGCTGGTGACGCGCGCCAAGAACGACGACAGCGTGCACGCGCGCCGCATCGTGCGCCGCTACATCGGCGGGCACAGCGCCGACGACGAGGACGTGATCAAGGAACTGTTCACCGTGATCGCCCCGTCGTTCCGGGACCGGCCGGGCGGCTACACCCGCATGGCGCGGGTCGGCACGCGCCGCGGCGACGGCGCGCCGCTGGTGATCCTGGAACTCGCAACGGACTAGGTGGACGGAGAGAGCCGGTTGTTCCGGCTTACGCTGGAGTACGACGGGACCGACTTCGCGGGGTTCCAGTTCCAGGGTAAGGGGGAGCGGACGGTGCAGGGGGTCCTGGAAAGCGCGATCGCGGAGCTTTCCGGGGAGGCGGCGGTGCGGGTGCACGGGGCCGGGCGTACGGACGCGGGGGTGCACGCGCTGGGGCAGGTAGCGCACTTCCGGGCGGCCTGGCCGATACCGCCGGAAAGACTGGCCCCGGCGCTCACGTGGGCGCTGGATCGGGATCTGGTGGTACGCCGGGCCGAGATCGCCGAGCCGGGCTTCCACTCCCGCTTCAGCGCGACGGGCCGCGTGTATCGGTACGTGATCCTGAACCGGCCGGCCCCGTCGGCCTTGCTGGGGCGGTTCGCGTTGCACGTGCCGGAGGCGCTGGACGTGGCGGCGATGCGGGGAGCGGCCCGGCACCTGGTCGGCGTCCACGACTTCGCCAGCTTCGGCCGCCCCGCCGCCCCGGGCAGGAGCACGGTGCGCGACGTCAGCCGGGTGGACGTGCGCCGGTGGAAGGACTGCGTGCTGATCACGGTGCGCGGGAACGCGTTCCTGCGGCAGATGGTGCGTTCGTTCGTGGGGACCCTGCTGGCGGCGGGGCGGGGGGCGATCGCCCCCGAAGAAGTTGTGCGGATACGGGAACGTCGCGACCGGGCGGCCTGTCCTCCCGTGGCGCCTGCGCACGGGCTCTGCCTGGTGCGCGTTGAGTACGAGGGAACCAGACGAGGGGTAGCTAACGATGAAGACGTATTCGGCGAAGCCGAGTGAGATACAGCGGGACTGGGTGGTGCTGGACGCGACCGGCGTGCCGGTCGGGCGGCTTTCCGTGGAGGCCGCGAAGATCCTGCGGGGCAAGCACAAGCCGACCTTCACGCCGCACATGGACACCGGCGACCACGTGATCATCATCAACGCGGAGCGCGCGATCTACACGGGCAACAACAAGGCGGACGAGCCGATCTACCGGCACACGCTGTACCCGGGCGGCATCCGGTCGGTCCCGCGCGGCGAGTTCTTGACAAAGCGTCCCGAGGACGCTATACTGCGCACGGTGAAGGGGATGCTCCCCCACAACTCGCTCGGCGCGCAGATGCTGCGGAAACTGCGCGTCTACCGGGGTCCTGAGCACCGGCACGAGGCGCAGATCAAGGGTGCGCAAGCGCGCAAGACCGCTGCCGGGGAGGCTACGGAATAGTTATGGCGGATTTTGTTCGATTTTACGGCACGGGCAAGCGCAAGAACGCGATCGCGAAGGTCTGGATCACCGCCGGCGACGGCACCATCACCGTGAACGGCAAGCGGCCGGGCGATTATTTCAACCGGGCGTCGCTGGAAGCGCTGGTGCAGCAGCCGTTCGCGGTCACCGAGACGGCCGGACAGTACTCCGTGATCGCCGCGACGCTGGGCGGGGGCATCTCCGGTCAGGCCGGGGCCCTGCGCCACGGCATCTACAAGGCGCTGATCGAGGCGAACCCGGACCTGCGGCCCACCTTGCGCAAACTCGGCTTTCTGACGCGCGACCCGCGCGTCAAAGAGAGCAAGAAGTACGGCCGCAAGCGTGCGCGCCGCGGCTTCCAGTTCTCCAAGCGTTAGTTTTCTTCCCGCCCCCGCTCCTTCAAGGAGCGGGGGTTAGGTTTTTACGGCAATTGTGCCGATAATCAGCGCTGTCGGGCGAAGCGTTCCACCGGTTGACTCGCCCGGCGAAAACAACGAGGGAGGGTTTTCGCGCGTGTCTTTGCATCGGTTCCTCGCTGCCGCTGTCGTGCTCGCCTCTGCCGGCTCCGCTTCGCCTTTCGCCCACGCCCAGTCGGGCACCTCCACCCTGGACCTGACCCTGAACACGAGCCCGCGTACGTCTCCACGTTCCGGCGTACGGGGCGGCGGTCGCGCCGCCGTCTCGTCGCGGGGCGGGACCATCGCGCGCCGCGAAGCGCCGCAGCAGTCGGTGCTGGGCCGGCTCGCGCAGGTGGCGGTGGACAAGACGCCGATCCGGCGCGGGCGTGACGGGCACTCGGCGGTTCTATCCGTGGTGCCGCAGGGTACATATCTAGCTATCGTTTCCGAAGTCGGCGACCACTACGGCGTTTTGATGATCGACCGGACGACCGGCTGGCTGCCCAAGGCGTCGGCCCAGATGATCGAATACCAGGTGGCGGTCGGGGACCCGAACCTGCCGCCGCCCCCCTCTGCGCCCGAGCCTCCCGCGTTCCCCGGCGGCGGCGACGCCCCGACCGGCCTGCCGGAGGGGCTGGATGCGCGCACGGCCGCATTGCTGCGCGAGGCGTTCAGCTATCTGGGGGTGCCGTACGTCTGGGCGGGCAACACCCGCAGCGGGCTCGACTGCTCGGGCTTCGTGAAGAACGTCTTCGCCTCGCAGGGCGTCTCGCTGCCGCGCCACTCCGGAGACCAGGCCCGCGTGGGCGAGGAGGTCCCGTGGGAAGGGCTCCAGGCCGGCGACCGGCTGTACTTCGACATGGGGCGCAAGGGCCGCATCAGTCATACGGGCATCTACCTTGGCAACGGCTACTTCATCCACGCGTCGTCGAACCAGAAAAAGGTCGGCGTCGACTCGCTGATGAAGGCCAACTACTACAAATCGCTGGTGTGCGCCCGGCGCTCCTGAGCCGGGGCGTCCCTTACGGCCTTCCGGGCCGCCCCGCCCACGGCGGGGCGGCCGCTCGTTTTACGTGGGGGCCTTGCGTGACGATACCCACCTATGCCTGACGATTCCGCTGCGGCCTGGCGCCGGCGCGCCGAGCAGGCCGTCCGCGAGGGGCGATACGCCGACGCGGCGGAGGCCTATCGCCGCGAAGCCGCGGTCTACCGCCGCATCGGCGACCTCAACGCCGCACGGGTCGAGGAGGCGAAGGCGGACCGGTGGGCGTCGGACGTGCGGATTTTCGTCCAGGCGCCGGGCGCGCGGCCCGCGCCCGCCCGCGCCCTGCCGCTCGCGAAGTGGGAACCGCCGTACGGGTGCTACGTCGGCGCGTTCATCGACCGCGACGAGCGTCTCGGCCCGCCGTTCCAGGACGAGAACTGGCAGTCGCACCGCGACCCGCTCGCGTTCGCACGGCTGACCGGCAAGAAACCCCTTTCCGTCTTCTGCTACCTCGCGTACGGCAAGCCGTTCCCGGCGAAATGGGTGGCGTGGCTCCGGCGGCGCGGGGTGGTGCCGCACATCGCGTGGGAGCCGAACGGCGGCCCGGCGCAGGTCCAGGACGACGACTACCTGCGCGGGTTCGCCGACGATGCCGCCCGCGCCGATTGGCCGATCTTTCTGCGCTTCGCGTCGGAGATGAACGGCAACTGGACGGCCTACGGCGGCGACCCGCTGCGCTATAAGATCATGTGGGGCAAGGTGCGCCGGGTCATGGCGGAGCGCGCACCGAACGTCGCCATGGTCTGGTGCCCGAACGTCATCCCGGAAAAGCCGATCCCCCTGTTCTACCCCGGCGACGAGCACGTGGATTGGATAGGCGTCAACTTCTACAGCGTCCCCTTCCACGACAACGACCGCCGCCGTTCGGGCGAGCACGAAAACCCCGCCGACGAGCTTCGCTTCCTCTACAGCCGGTACGCCGCGAGGAAGCCGATCATGATCTGCGAATACGGCGCGTCCCACCGCTCCGCGGTCGACCGGAAGGACCGGCCCGAGTGGGCCGCGCTCAAGATCGCCCAGCTGTACGCCAGCCTGCCGCGCCTGTACCCGCGCGTCAAGTGCATCGACATCTTCGATAACGACAACATGAGGTACGCCGGCTACGGCCGCCAGCTCAACAACTACTCCGTAACGGACTCGGCCCCGGTGCTCGACGCCTACCGGGAGGCGGTCGCGGACGACTATTTCCTGTCCCGGTTCGTTTCGCCCACGGCCCCGCCGCGCGCTCCCATCGTGCCGCTCGCGGAGGGCGCGTCGTTCGCGCGGGGTATACTGCGAGTATCCGCGTGGGCGCGCAGCCACGTGCCGCGACCGACCGTCACCTATTCGCTCGGCGGGCGCGAAGTGTTCCGCTCCCGGACGCCCGGCAGCTACAGCGCCGACCTGCGCCTGGACCGTCCGGGGGCGCACCGCCTGCTGGCCCTGGTCCTGGACGACCGCGGCCGGGTGGCCGCCCGCGCGGAGCGAAACATCATCGTGCGGTAGGGCGATCCGGAACGCGCCCGCCGCGAAGGACAGGAGCACCATGCCGGTAAGTTTTGGCGGACAGTCCCAGCAGCGCTGGGGCGATAACACGATCGGCGCGCGGGAGTACCTGCGCGACGTGCTGCTGGCCGACACGACCGGCGAGCCGCGCGCGACCGCGCAGGCGCGCAAGGCGGGGATGCTCGTGCTGGCGTTCTTCAAAACGACCTGCCCGACGTGCCAGCTCACGTTCCCGTACCTCCAGAAGCTCGCCGACGCCTACAAGGACAGCGGGAAGCTGACGGTTTGGGGCATCTCGCAGGACGACACGGACATGACGCAGGCGTTCGCCGAAAAGTACGGGGTCTCGTTCCCGCTGCTCCTGGATCGCGAGCTGTGGCACTCGATGACCTACGGCATCGTCACCGTGCCGACCCTCTATTTCACGGACGGGAACGGCATGGTGCTCAAGAAGCTCGTCGGCTGGGACCGCTCGGCCGTCAACGAGATCTCCGAACAGGTCGCCGCTTTCCTGGAGCGTGAGCCCGTGAAGATCGTCGAGGACAGCGACCCCGTGCCCGCCACCAAGCCCGGCTGAGGCTCCCGCCGCCGGTCGTAGTCTGCGCCGGCTGATTCAGCGTGTTCCTGGGCGCCGCCGCCCCGCGTCCTGCTTGACCTTGCGGGAGCTTTTCGCGAGAAGGCTCCCGCTCCTCCGCATCATCCTGCCGTCCGTTTCCCACCCGCCGGACGCCCCCGGTTCCCCGTTCCCGCCCTGTATCCCGCCGTAATTTTTCTACGGCCGCATTGCTCACGATTCTGTTCACGCTTTGCACACGACCACCGTTTATAGTACGACCATCAACACAACGGCGGCCCGGAATCGGGCCGCGGGTGGAAACGGAGCGTACGAAGATGGCGACGATCAGTGTGTGGCGACGGAATTGGAAAACGGCGGGGCGGTTCGGGCGCGGTTGCGCCGTGCTGGCGGCAGGCCTGGGCCTGGTCGGCGGCGTTGCAGGCGGTCTGCCGGCGGCGCATGCACAGGGTTTGAACGCTAAGTCGTCCGCGGTGCCGGCCGACATCGCCGGCAAATGGAAGTGGGGCACCATCTCCTTTTCGAGCGAGGTGGACGTGTATAGCGGCCGCAACCTGGGCCCACGGAGCGGGATCGTGATCTTCTTCACCTTCGAGAAGAGCGGCAAGTACAACATGGTCTTCTACGCGCAGACGCTCAACTACGGCTGGCAGTCGCAGACCTGGTCGCTGCACGAGGGGACGGTGACGTTCGGGAACGGCACCTTCACCCTGCGCCCGACTAAAGGCAAGTACAAGGTCGCCGACAACCGCGTCAAGCGCAACAACTACGAGCGGCCGATGACCGCCGAAGAGCTGAAGCAGAACACCGTGTACCTCTGGCGGTGGGAGAAGAACCCGAGCGACGGCAAGACCTACCTCAAGATCGGGCCGAGCGAGCAGAGCCTGAGCCACTTCCAGCGGGCGGAGTAGCGACCGGGGCGGTGCCCCCGCCAAAGCGGGGGCGCCCGACAGGAGTATCCACCATGGCACGAATCCTTTTTGCGAGTCAACCCATCACGGGCCACGTCCTGCCCGGCCTGCCGATCGTGCGGAAGCTCGTCGAGCGCGGCCACGAAGTGCGCTGGTACACCGGCAAGAAGTTCCGTCAGAAGGTCGAGGCCGCGGGCGCCGGCTTCGAGCCGTACCGCACCGCGTACGATTATGACGACAGCGATCACGACGCCGCCTTCCCAGGCCGGGACGCGTACGAGGGGCTGGCGCGGATCAAGTTCGACTTCGTGCACATCTTCGGCAAACAGGTGGGGCCGCAGTGCCGGGACTTCGAGGCGATCCTGCGTGAGTTCCCCGCCGACGCCCTCGTGGCGGATCCCACCATGTTCGCGGCGGAGGCGCTCGCCGAACGCGGCGGCCCGCCGTTCGCGGTGTTCAGCATCTCGGCCCTGGCGATCAAGAGCCGCGACACGGCGCCGTTCGGGCTGGGTCTGCTGCCGTCCCGGACGCCGCTCGGGCGCCTGCGCAACCGTCTGCTCCAGCGCCTCGCCTCGGACGTGATCTTCAAGGACACGTCGGCAGAACTGGCCCGGCAGCGCGTCGGTCTGGGGCTGTCGCCGCAGAAGTTCGAGGGCGGGCTGCGATCGCCGTACCTGCACCTACAGCCTACGGTGCCCGGTTTCGAGTTCCCGCTGAGCGACCTGCCCCCGCAGGTCCACTTCATCGGCCCGCTCCTGCCGGACGCGCCCGATGGGTTCACGCCGCCGCCCTGGTGGGGCGAGGTCGAGAACAAGCGGCGCCCGCTCGTGGTGTTGACGCAGGGCACGGTCGCGAACGACGTGCGGGAGCTGATGGCACCGGCCATCCGCGGGCTGGCGGGCGAGGATGTTTCGGTGATCGCGGCCGGGGTGCCCTCCGTCGCGGCGCTGGGGCTGGACGTCCTGCCCGCCAACGCCCGCGCCGAGGCGTTCGTTCCCTTCAAGCCGCTCCTGCCGCATGCGGACGCGTACGTCACCAACGGCGGCTACGGCGGCGTCCACTATGCGCTGGCGAACGGGGTGCCGATCGTCTCCGGCGGCACGACCGAGGACAAGGCCGAGATCGGCAACCGCGTCGCATATTCGGGCGTGGGCATCAACCTGAAGACCAACCGGCCGACGCCGGAGCAGGTGCGCGCGGCGGTCCGGCGCGTGCTCGACACGCCGGATTACCGGCAGAAGGCGCGACGTCTCCAGGCCGAACTCGCCGAACACGACGCCCCGACCGAGGCGGCGACGCTGATCGAAACGCTCGCGGCGACCCGGCAGCCCGTCCTCGCGTACCCCCGCCCGGTGCACGCCGAGCCGGCCCTGGCTGCCTGATGCTTCCGACGAACGAGAAGGGGAATCACATGCGTACACGCTATCGCGGCCGGTCCGCCGCGCTGTTTCTGGGGCTTTCGGGGGCGCTTGTGTGGGGCGTGACCCCGGGGGCAAACGTTCCGAACCCGATGGGAGAATGCAGACCGCGGCGGTCCTGCTGGACGAAGTCGAGCCTGAGGAGGAAGTGAAGTCTGAAGAGGAGGAGGAGGGCACGGCGTCCCCCTACTTGAAGCGACTGCGCGCTGGCTCGCTCGCGGCCAAGGCGCTCGGCGAGGACGCTGCCTCGGTCTGGGTGGTCATCGACGAGCACAACGAGTACGTACGCCAGGAGCACAAGTCGCCGCGCCCGCCGAAGCCGGAAGCGTTCGCCCGGGTGACGCCGCGCGTCGCCGCCCCTTATCAGGTGGCGAGTGCCGCGAAGGCGGGCGCCGCGGCGGCCCCTTCTGAGGACCGGAGAAGCCAGACCTACGAGTCGAAGCCGACCAAAACGAAGGAGGGCTGGACCGTCACTTCCACCACCAAGGTCGATGACATCCGGCGCAAGGACTCGGTAGAAACCATCGAAGAAACGCGCTCGGTGTCGAAGAAAAACGGCTGGACGGTGACCGAGACCGTCGTCCAGCGGGTGTGGTCCGAGATCTGCCCCGACAAGCAGGGCAACATCAAGGCGACCTGGTCCTACCGCTACGACGACGAGTTTTTCTCCGACCGTGAGGGGGACCGCGGCGGCGACGTCATCCGCTCCGTGGTCACGGCCGACGTGATCGGGCACGTGGGCGACGACGCCCAACTCCAGAACTATGACGTGGCCGCCGTCATGATCGAATCGGTCGGGAGGCTGACCCCGACCGGGGAACCCGACGGCATCGCCAAGCAGCGGGCGCAGGCACAGGTACATTCTGCCGGCATCGTCGCCGACAAGAGCGCCGGGGGACCGCACAAGATCACCCCGCCTGATTCGTCGCTTCGGCAGTCTCTGGAGGACCTCCTGAGCCGGGAGAAGAGCCGGTCCGTCCTGGACGGCGCGCTCTGGCTGGCGAGCGCGTACTGGCAGGCCGGGCACTGCGTCGAGGTGGCCTGCGTCAAGGGCGCCGAGAAGCGCAAGCTTGAGCCGGGCGAGCGCGTGGTGCTGGTCGAAGAGACGCGGCACAAGCTGGACAAGGGCAAGGTGAACGCGAAGCTCGACGCCCAGGTGCGCGGCGGCACCATCACGCCGGCGCGGCAGCCCGGCGCACCCCAGGCGACGTTCACCTACACCGCGCCCGCGAAGAAGGGGCAGCCGGGCGTCGTCCGGGTGACGTCCGTCTCCCGGCGGGGCATCGGGTGGGGGGAGATCGCCTTCAACCCGGGAATGGAGGTGCCCATCCGGATCGACCTGGACTACGACATCAAGCCCGACGACGCGTCCGTCAGCCCCGAGAAGAGCTACGGCGCGTTCTCCTTCGGCGTCGCCGAGAGCGGCCGGATCGCCGTCCGCGGCAAACTGCGGGAGGTGTCGGAAGGCCGGTATCAGGGCCTGCTCACGGCGACGGGGGGCGGCAGCTACTCCCATTTCGGCCATGTCCTGAAAGACAAGGTCGATTGTTCGACGGGCTGGGTGGCTCAGCAGAAGTTCAGCGTCACGGGCAAAGCCCGCGAAGGCCGCCTGACGCTGACCTTCCGTCCCGCCGGCCGTCCCGACTATGCCGTCGGCAAATGCGCGCACGGCATGCTCGACGATGGGCTGCCGCAGCCGACGTCCTGGTTGGCGGGTTCCGAGGGGAGCGAAGGCTACCTGCGGATCGCCTGGCCGCCGGACGGCAAGAACGCCGTGCAGCGCGACGACGGGAAGGTGGGCAAGGTCTCCTTCGTCAACCGCGCGGTGCGCCTGGGCGCGGCGGCGCTGAAAGAGTAGCCCGCCGTCGGCATCAGGCCACCACGTTCCGCGGCGCGCCCGCGAGGAACGCCCGGAGGTTCTCGACGCTCGCGTCGAGCAGCCGCTGGCGGGACTCGCGGGACGCCCACGCGAGGTGCGGGGTGATCAGGCAGTTCGGGGCGTGGAGCAGCGGGTTGTCGGGCGGTGGGGGTTCTACGCCCAGCACGTCGGCCGCGTAGCCGGCGAGCCGGCCGGCATGAAGGGCGTCCGCCAGGGCCGCCTCGTCTACCAGTGGCCCACGGGCGGTGTTCACGAGGAAAGCTGTCGGCTTCAAGAGCGCCAGTCGGCCGGCGTTCACCATCTCCCGGGTCAAAGGCGTCAGCGGACAGTGGAGGCTGACGACATCGGCGATGGCGAACGCCTCGTCGAGCGGGACGCGGGGACAGGAAGAGGCGCCCCCGCCGGAGCGCCCGGGAATCTGCGCGGCCACCACGCGCATCCCCAGCGCCGCCCCGATCTGTGCGACTCTGCCGCCGATGGCGCCCAGCCCGACGATCACCAGCGTCTTGCCCGCCAGTTCCACCAGCGGATGATCTCGGAAGCTCCAGATGTTCCGGTGCGTCCACTCGCCCGCCCGAACCGCGTCGGCGTGCGCGCCCACCCGGTACGCGAGTTCCAGCAACAACGCGACGGCCGTCTGCGCCGTGGATGGCGTGCTGTAGCCCGGCACGTTGCAGGCTGTGACACCGTGTTCGCGCGCCGCGCCCACATCCACCACGTCATACCCGGTGGCGAGCACGCTGACCATCCGGAGGCGCGTGGCCGCGGCGAAGGCGGCCCGATCGAGGCGTACCTTGTTAGTGAAAACGACGTCCGCACCCGTGATACGCTCCGGGACCTCGGCGGTCGCCGTATGGTCGTACAGTCGAAGGTTCCCGAGCGCCGCCAGGGGCGCCCAGTCCAGATCGCCCGGGTTCATCGGCAGCGCGTCGAGGACGACGATGTCGGTCACGATTCACCCGCGGGGCAGAGGTCGGCGTAGACGAAGCCGTCGCGTTCGGTGCGGGCGCCCACCCTGACCGGGACCGGATGCCGGAACATCGGGCCGTCCCAGGCGAAGGTATGAAATTCCCCGTTCTCGCCGCAGGGGTCCGCGCTCGCCGGCAGGTCCGCGAGCAGGTCGGCATTGAACGCGCGGCCCGCGAAGGAAGCGTGGAGGCAGGCGGGGTTCACGCAGGTCAGCGTCGCCCGGAGGCCGCCCGCGATCATCTCGCGGGCAAGCACTTCGGTCGGCGTGCCCCACAGCGGGAACAGCGGCACAAGCCTGGTGTCCGAAAGCAGCGACCCACGGTAACGGTGGATGTCTTCGAGGAACAGGTCGCCGAACGCCATATGCGTGACGCCGAGGGTCCGGCGGGCGTCCGCGAGCGCATCCCGAACGGCGGCTTCGTAAACGGCGTTCGCTGCGGGCCACGGCAACGGAACGGCTACAAGCGGCAGACCCAGGGCTTCCGCCTGCGCCTCCACCAGCGCCCGGGGCACGCCGTGCATTCCCACCCGGTCTGTCGTCCCGTCGAGAGTCGTCAGCAATCCTGCGACCTCGGTCTGCTCTTGTTGTCGGAGCAGGTGTAGTGCCCAGGCGGCATCCTTGCCGCTGCTCCAGGAGACGAGGACGCGCGCTGAGCCGCCGCTCACGCCATCGCGCCGATAACCGCCTGCACGAACTCGGCGGTCGTGGCGGTGCCGCCCAGGTCGCGCGTGACCTGCTTCTGTTCGCGGAAGACCTGGAACAGCGCGTTCTCCACGCGCTCGGCGGCCTCGTTCTCTCCCAGGTGGCGCAGCATCATGATGCCCGACATGAGCACCGCCGTCGGGTTCGCCAGTCCCCGCCCCGCGATGTCCGGCGCGGACCCATGGACCGCCTCGTATACCGCCGCGTCCGCCCCGATGTTCACGGAACCCGTCACGCCCAGCCCGCCGACGAGCCCGGAAACGAGGTCGGAGATGATGTCGCCGTACAGGTTCTCCATGACCATCACGTCGAAGCGCTGCGGGCGCGTCACGAGCTGCATGCACGTGTTGTCCACGATCATCTCTTCGTACTCGATGTCGGGGAACTCGCGGGATATGCGCTTGCAGCACTCCAGGAACAGGCCGTCCGACAGCTTCATGATGTTGGCCTTGTGGACGGCCGTGATCTTTTTGCGCCCGTGCTTGACGGCGTACTCGAAGGCGTAGCGGGCGATCCGGAGGCAGGCCACTTCGGTGATGATCTTGAGGGATTCGACGACGCCCGGCACGACGACGTGTTCGATGCCCGAGTACAGGTCCTCGCTGTTTTCGCGGACCACGACCACGTCCACGTCGGGGAACGGCGTTTTGATGCCCGGCAGACAGCGGGCGGGGCGGACGTTCGCGTACAGGTTCAGCCGCTTGCGGAGCGTGACATTGGGGGACGTGAACCCGCCCCCGACCGGCGTGGTGATCGGGCCCTTGAGCGCGAAGTGGTTCTTGATGACCGACGTCACCACGTCGTCGGGCAGGGCGGTGCCGAGGCGGTTAAACACCTCGGTGCCGGCCTCCTGCCGGTCCCAGGCGAACGAGAGACCGGTCGCCTCCAGGACCTGCACGGTCGCGTCGATCACCTCCGGCCCGATTCCGTCGCCGGGGATGAGCGTGATGGGGTACGTCGTGGCCACGCGTTTTCTCCTCATGGTGTATCCTGCGGCATTGTAGCCGAAAGGGAAGGGGAGGGTCAAGCAACAAGGTCGGTGCGCAGGAAAGGGCCGTCGGTTCGTGTCCGGCGACCAAGACGCCCCGGCGACCGAGGTCACGGCTGTGAGGGTGCAAAGCCTGCCTTCGCAGGCTGGTTCCCGTTCTTGAGTCCGCGAAGGCGGACTTGGTATCTTTACAGTTGCGACCTCGGTCGCCATGTCTCCCCGCGGCCCGCGCGTAACCGACTTGCCGGTTTTCCCGTTGAACCTCTTGACAAAGGCAAAACGAGTGCCGTATACTTTGCTGAACAAAGAACTCTCAGAATCGCGAGAGGCGCGGCACCAGACAGGAGACGCCGATGACAGCACTACCCGTGACGACCCCCGCCGGGCGCGACGAACCCAGGTCCCGGCCCACGATCTTCGGCGTCCGCGCGCCTTCGCGGGTCCTTTCGGCGGCCCTGGGCCTGGCGCTTGTGGCCGACGTGTTCTTCTACGACAAGCCGCTCGGCGTCTCGGTGCTCCTCTTCACGCTCCTCCTCCTGGGGGCGCTCTGGGGGCTGGCCCGGCACGAGGGGGTGACAGCGGCCCGGAGCAACCTCTGGCCCGTCCTGCCGCTCCTCTTCTTCGCGGCCATGGTCTTCGTGCGGGCGAACGCGTTCCTGACCTTCCTCAACGTGACCGCGTGCCTGGTGCTGTTCTCACTGCTCGCGAGCTTCTGGGCGGCGGGGCGCATCGAGCGGCTGGGACTGCCCGCGTTTCTCGGGGTTCCACTGAAGGCGGCCGGGAACGCGCTCTACCGGGCGGCGCCCCTCCTTCCGGCGTCCTTCGATTTTCAGGCGGCGCGCGAGCGCGGCGGGCGCGGCCTGCTGCCCCTCCTGCGCGGGCTGTTCATCGCCTTGCCCATCCTATTCCTGTTCGGGACTCTTCTGGCCTCGGCGGACCTCGTGTTCGCCCGCTACCTGGAGCACGTCACCAGCCTCGACATCACGCCAGCCATGGAAGCGGTTCTGCGCCGCGCCGTGACCGTCCTGTGTGTCACCTGGCTGCTCGGCGGGCTGTTCGTGTACGCCCTGGTCCGGGCGGCGGAAAAGGTCCCCGAAGCGCCGCCCGTGTCGCTTCCCGCGGCGATGCGGCTGGGGTTCGTGGAAACCGCGACCGTCCTCTGCTCGGTCAACGCCCTGTTCCTCCTGTTCGTCGCCGTCCAGTTCGCCTACCTGTTCGGCGGCAGCGCGAACGTCGTGACGGCGGAAGGCTTCACCTACGCCGAGTACGCCCGGCGCGGCTTCTTCGAGCTGCTGGCCGTGTCCGTCCTGACGCTGGCCCTGATCCTGGGCCTGCACCACGTCGTGAACCGCGACAGCAAGGTGAAGGTGGCCGCGTTCAACGCGATGGGCAGCCTGCTGGTCGGGCTGACCCTGATCCTGCTCGGGTCGGCCATGAAGCGGATGCTCCTGTACGAAGCCGCCTACGGCTATACCGAACTGCGGCTGACCGTCCACGTCTTCATGATCTGGCTCGCCGTCACGTTCGTCTGGTTCCTGGTAACGCTGTGGCGGCGGACGATCCCGTTCGCCATCGGCGCGTTCGCGGCGGGGCTCGGGTTCCTGGCGACACTCAACGTCCTCAACCCGGACGCGTACATCACCCGCCAGAACCTCGCCCGGTACGAGGCGACGCGGCACATCGACGTCGACTACCTGCTTTCGCTGTCCGAGGACGCCCTGCCTCAGATCGTGCGCGCCGCTCCGCGACTCCCCGCTTTTGCCGTCCGCTGGTCGGACACGTATCTCGTCTCCGACCGGCTCAAAGAGCGCACGCAACAACTGGAACGGGATCAAGCGGCCGGCGGTTGGTCCGCCTTCCATCTGGCGCGTTGGCGGGCGTATAAGGCACTCACGGAGATGCCAGGGCTTTGAGCGAGAGCGTTGAAGAAGTCGGGGCGCGGTCCGAGGCACGGAAGTGCCTCGGACCCTGATCCGCTGAACAAGGAGATCCGCGATGAGGGACTGGGTTCTGTATTTCCTGCGCAACCGCGCGGAGCGGCAGCCGGTACCCTGGGAACTCGGGGTGACGGTCGAGGAGCGCCTGCGGGACCCGCTGATCCGGTCGCTCCAGCGCTTCCAGGTCGGCGAGTCCGGCGACGGGGCGCACCTGCGGCGCGGAGCCGCACGCACGGGTGACGTCCCCTACACGGCCGCCCTCACTCTGTTCGTTGAGGAGGAAAAGGAGCACGCACAGTGGTTGGCCGGCGTCCTTCATGCCCTGGGCGCCGGTCTGCTCACAAGCCACTGGAGCGACACCTGCTTCGTGGCATTGCGCCGCTGCTTCGGCCTGCACCAGGAACTGCTCGTCCTCCTGATCGCGGAGATGATCGCGATGCGCTACTACCGCGCCCTGTACGACGCCACGGACGACCCCGTGCTTCGCGCGGTGTTCGGGCAGATCCTGCGCGACGAGCGCGGACATGTCGCCTTCCACACCGACTACCTCGGCCGCGCCTTCGCGGATCTACCGGCCTTCGGGCGCTTCGTTGTGCGCGCGGGCTGGCAGACCCTGTTCCTCGCCGCTTGTCTCGTCGTTGCCTGGGACCACCGCGGGGTGCTGCGCGCGTGCGGCGTTCCGGCCGCCACGTTCCTGGCCGATTGCGGCGGCATCTTCCGCGGCGTCGCAACCGGCATCTTCCCGAAGACCCGCGTGACGGAAGCCGTCTGACGCAGTGTCTCCGCCGTACATCGCGGAGAGCCGTCCCCATGAAAGGCGAACTGCGGCGGTCAACATATGTGGGAAACTGCTTGCTCCCATTTCGGGAGCAAGATATAATGGTTGCATGCGAATCATCGCCCGCGGCACCCTGCGTACCTTCTGGGAGCAGCACCCGGACGCGGAACAGCCGCTCAAGGCGTGGTTCCACGATGCGGAGCAGGCCCAGTGGGCGACACCTGCCGACGTGAAAGCGACGTATCGGAACGCCAGCATCCTCGGCAACAACCGAGTTGTGTTCAATATCAAGGGCAATACCTCTAGTCATCAAATCGTGGTGGCATCTACTTTGTCGTACTGTTAGTGGGAGCCGATGAAGCGTATAAACAGGAGGCCGATGTCGTAGCGC
>CADCTO010000509.1 GCA_902805585.1 uncultured Armatimonadota bacterium
GGATGCGTCCCGCGCGCCTTCGGGGAGTGGGTCGCCCATCGGTGTTCCTCGCCTCAATCGAAGCGGGCGCTCTTCAGGTGGTTGCGCGCCGGGCTGCCGGACGTGTCGGGCAGCGCCTCGACCATGCGGAACAGGACCCTGCGCAGCTTGTCCATGTTGGCGGTGAAGACGGCCAGCACCTGCTCGTTGGTGACCGGCTTTATGCCCGGCTCTTCCCCGATCAGGCCGGCGTCATAGTCGGTGATCACCGAGAGGTTGACGTACGAGATCTCCAGCTCGCGCGCCAGATAGCACTCCGGGTACTGCGTCATGTTGATGACCTCCCAGCCCTGGCCCATGAACCAGCGGCTTTCCGCCTTGGTGGAAAAGCGCGGCCCCTGGATCACCACCACCGTACCGCGCTCGTGCACCTCGACGCCCTGCTCCCGGCATACCCCGACGGCGTGCTCGCGCAGGATCGGGCAGTACGGATCGGCGGACGAGACGTGCGTGGTGATCGGGCCGTGGTAGAAGGTATCCTCGCGGCCGCTCGTGCGGTCCACGAACTGGTCGCAGATCACCAGATGGCCGGGTTTTATGTGGGTCTGCAGCGAGCCGCAGGCGTTGGGGCCGAGGATGTCGGTGACGCCCAGCGACTTCATCGCCCACACGTTGGCCCGGTAGTTGATCCGGTGGGGCGGGAGCGAGTGGTCCCTGCCGTGCCGGGGCAGGAACGCGACCTGCCTGCCGCCGACCTCGGCCAGCGCGACCTTGTCGGAAGGGGGCCCGTAGGGGGTCTCGATCTTGACCTCGCGGACGTCCGGGAGCAGCGAGTAGAAGCCGGAGCCGCCGAAGATGCCGACCTGCGCCCGGGGGGTGTCTGCCATGAAATGCTATCCTTTCTCCAGCGCCTGCAAGGCCGCCGCGGCGGCGTTCGCGGCTACTTCGGCCACGGCAGGACGGCGCCATCCTCGTAGACGAGGGGGAAGGCGTCGCCCTCGATCTTGTCGCCCTTCGCCACGGCGATGAAGGGGTCCATGGGGTGCCGCCCGCCCTCGCCCGTGTACCGCGTCTGCTCGGTCATGTAGTGGAGCGCGACCGCCCGGCGCGGCCGGCCGCTGCGGTTCTCGTGCGAGCCGTGCCACGTCAGCGCGTGGTGGAAGTGGACTTCGCCGCGCCGGACGGGGCAGAGTTCGACGCGCAGTTCGTGGCCGTTCCACTCGGAAGGCATGCTGTTAAAGCCGCCCTCCTTGAGCGAGTGCAGGAACGGGATCTGGTCGCCCCAGCGGTACGAGCCGGGCACCATGCTCATGCAGCCGTTGTCCTCGTCCACGTCGTCGAGGGCGATCCAGGCCGTGACCTGCGCCTCCTTGGGGGTGAGCGGCGGCCAGTACGGCGAGTCCTGGTGCCACATGTTCACGCCGCCCGTCTGCGCCGGCTTGTACTGGATCTGGTCGTGCCAGAGCCGGATTTCGCCCGCGTCCGTCAGTTGGGCGATCTCTTCGGCGATCTGCGCATTATGGACGAGGGCGCGGAACGGCTCCGACGCCATCCAGATGTTGACGATCTGCCAGACCTGGTTTTCCGCCCCGCCCATGTTCTTGACCCACACGGGCTTGCGCTCCAGCGCGTCTTGCTGCTCGATGATGCGCAGCGTTTCGGCCCGCAGCGTCTCCACTTCGTCGTCGGAAAGCACGCGCCCGCCCTTGACGAACCCGTCGCGGCGGAACCGGTCCACCTGTTCCTGCGTGAGCATCCTGATGCCTCCTTCGGCGGGCCGGCCGCCCCCTCCGCCCCCGATAACGGGGGACCGGAACGGGTTACGGGGGCGGCAAGCCGTTCTTGATTCTCCAGTATAGCCGGGGCCGGCGACGCCCGGCAAGGAGAATCGCGGCGAGTTCTTGAACTTTTCCGGCAAGCCATGGAACACGCCGAACTTCCGGTCCACGAAGCCTGGTTTTGCGAACTGGCCGCGGGCCGGCCGGGGACGGCGGCCGCGCAGGTGCCGCTCGTGATGTGGCACGACGTCATCGACGCGCGCATGATGGCCCTCGCGTTCCGCCACCACGACTTCCTGTCCCTGTACCTCGTCCGGCGCGGGCGCGGTATGCACGTCATCGACGGCGTGCCCTACAGCGTCGCGCGCGGCGACGTGTACGCCATGGGGCAGGGGCAGACGCACCATTTCACCGACTGCGAGGACCTGCTGCTCCACACCCTGCACTTCTCGCCCGCCATCTTCGACGCGGCCACCCGCGACGCCCTGATGCAGACGCGGGGCTTTCAATCCCTGTTCGTCGAGGAGCCGCTGCACCGGGCGCGGGAGCACGGCGCGGGCGGGCGCTGGCTGCACCTGACCCCCGACGGCTACGAGAGCATCGCGGCCTCGCTGGCGGAGCTGGAGGCCGAGTGGTCGTCGGGCACGCCCAGCGGCACGGCGCTCACGCGCGCCCTGTTCGTCCGCCTGCTGGTGCACCTGGCCCGCCGCTACGCCGACAGCGCCCGGGTCCCGAACGTGCGGGCGACGCCGCAGGCGCCGGCATCCCACGAGCCGACCGTGGCCGCCGCCGTCCGCTACCTGGACGAACACTTCGCCGAGCCGCTGCGCATCGAGCAGATCGCCGCGCAGGTGTTTCTTTCGCCGGACCGGTTCACCGAAGTGTTCGCGCGGGCGATGGGCCGCACGCCCCGCGACTATCTGCGGCATCTGCGCCTGGAACGCGCCAAGACCCTGCTGACCGGCACCCGCAAGCCCGTTTCCGCGGTCGCCCTGGAAGCCGGCTTCGGCGACGCCGCCTACTTCACCCGGGTCTTCCGCGCCGCCACGGGCCGGACGCCCACCGGATACCGCCGCCCGTGAACGGTGGTGTCCGGGCGATCGGGTTCGATCTGGGCGAGACCCTCCTGTTCTACGATGGCGCGCCCCTGAGCTGGAAGACGCTGTACCCGGACGCCCTCCGGTTCGTGGCGGCGCGGTGCGGGTGGACGGTGGGCGCCGAGCAGGTCGAGCGCGCCGCCGAAGTCCTGGAGACCTACAACACCCGCATCCATCCCCGCACGACGGAAGTCGATTCCGCCGAAGTCTTCGACAGGGTCCTGGCGTGCTGGGACGCCGCCGGAGCGACGGCCGCGGACGCCGCGACCGAGCACTTCTTTTATTTCTTCCAGCGGAACGCGGCGGCCTACGAGGACGCTCCCGGTGCCCTTACCATCTTGCGGGCGCAGGGAGTCCGGATCGGTGTTCTCACCGACGTTGCCTACGGCATGCCGCGCCGCTTCGTCGAACGCGACCTCGACGCCACGGGTCTGCGGCACGCGGTCGATGTCCTGCTCACCTCGGCGGACGTCGGGTTTCGCAAGCCCGAACCCGCGGGCTATCTGCGGCTCGCCGCGCTGCTCGGCGTCGAACCCCGCGACATGTGGTTCGTCGGGAACGAACCCAAAGACATCGAAGGCGCCAACCGCGCCGGGATGCGTTCGGTCCTGCTGGACCGAGACGGCGCGCGACCAGAATGGGGGCAGGCGTCGCGCATCGGAAGCCTGCGCGAACTGCTGTGATAGTGACCGGGGACGCCTCGCCCGGCGTGAGCGGAGGATTCCCTCGTACCCTTCCCGAACCTGATGGCGTCCTGCAAACCGTCTGTCACCCACCGTCGGGAGACTATCGATGCGCCACCTCCTCCGAACCCTGCTCGTCGCGTTCGCCCTGATCCTCGGCGGCGCTCCGTCGGCCTCCGCGGCCGCCCCGGCACCGACCGCCGCCTCTCTGGGTCGGGCGTTAGAGGGCCTGGCGTGGGACGTCGAACGGCGCGGCCCGCTGCTCGTCGTGGACCCGCAAAACACGCCGCTCGTCGCCGCCGCGCCGGCGGACGGGGGAACCCGCGACGATGCTCCTTCGACGACACTGCGCACCCTCGCCCCGCGATACGCCCGCAAGGTCCTTGCCGTCGGCACCCTGACCGTGCTGGCGCCGACGACGATGGTGGTGTACAACACCCGGCCCGGGGCGCCCGACCTTTCCATGGCCGCGGACCGCCTCGACCGCCTGCAAGCGCTGTTCGCCTCGTTGCGCCCGGCCCAGTGGCGCCTGCTCGGCAGCGCGCGGGGTCTCGGCATCGGGGACGTGGAGGGACAACAGCGCCGGCTGTTCGCAGCGGCGCTGCCGGACCCGTTCCCGCTGCAAAAATCCAGGATGTACGCGGGGCACACGTCCTCCGGGAACGGCGAAAAGCCCCTCGTCCTTTCTCCGCAGCAACGGCTCGCCACACGCCTGAGGCTCCACCGCGCCGCCGAACTGACCCTGGCCACCGCGGACGGCAAAGGCGGCATGCGTCTCGACAACCTGCGCTCCGCGCGCCCCGGGTTGGCCGACGACACGGAGACATTCACGATGGGGCGCGAAACCGGCGAGGAGCATCTTTCCGACGTGTACGGCGTGCGCCTGTGGGACGAGGTCCCCAGCCGCCCCAAGCCGGGCCACCTCGCCTTCGAGATTCCCGCCCTGAACGCGATGGCGGCGCTGGCCGGGGCCGGGACCGTGGGCGACCTGGTCCGTCTCGCAGCAACGTCGGCCCGCCTGGAACTGCC
>CADCTO010000510.1 GCA_902805585.1 uncultured Armatimonadota bacterium
CGGCGTTCGTCTGCCGCTGCCGCCGGCACCAGCGCGGGGCCTCTGTACGATCGGCTCCCCTACCGGCCGGTTCCCGCGAGAGTGCTGGCGAGTGCCCCTTTGCATGCCGCCCCTCCCCTACCGAAACACCTGGCGCCGACAACGCCCTGAAACGTCCGTGTATGGCAGACCCATGAGAGTAACGGCGTCAGCACTCCGCCCCCTGATTGAGGCTTCGGGCCGCCGTTTTTGCTCCGGATAATGCCACTGCACGAGAGCGCCCCTGCGCTCGATCAGTCCGCCTCATTGCAAATCGGACGGCTTTTGGCCCGGTTTCTTGTATAGGATGGGTGGCGCGCGTCCGGGGCATGGCCGGGTCGAAGGCATGCAGGCGGTCCACGGCCTGCAGAAGCGTCAGCCCGGAGGCGCGGTGCACGTCCTGGAGGGTATCGCTGACGGCAGGCACAGCGGCGCCGGCGCTCTCGTCCGGTTCGGAGGAGGCGTCCCCTCCCCTGTCGATGAAATCTACGGTTGACATGTGTAGAACCTTTCTACATAATGCACACGGAAGCAGCAGCGATAGCAGGCATGCCGGGCCTCAGGACGGCGGCGCAGCGTCGGTTACGAAGGGGTTACGATGGCGGATGCGTTCGCGCGGTGGCTGAAGGGGCAGCGGCAGGCGCGCGGCCTGTCGATGAACGCGCTGGCGCGGAAGGCGGGCCTGCGCAGCCACGTGCACGTCTCGATGCTGGAGTCGGACCGCGCCAACCCGTCGCGGGCGATGGTGCTCAAGCTGGCCGGGGCGCTGGGCCTGGGAGCGGCGGCGACCGACGAAGGGCTGGCGGCCGCCGGGTTCGCGCCGCAGGGGGCGCCGACCGGCGCCCTGCGCTACGTCACCGACCCCGACGCGGCGCTGATCGTGGAGGCCTACGAGGGCGGCACGCAGAACGAGCGCGAGGTCCTGCGCGAGCTGGCGGCGCGCCTGCGCGAGCACCAGCGCGCCCGGGGCATCGGCGGAGGCGCGCCCGAGGACAACACGGACGCCGGCGGCGGGCAGTGAGCGCGTGCCTGGCTTCATGTTACGCCCCCTCCCCCAGCACGATCTGCTCGACCAGCCGGGCGATGCGGTGGCGCACGTTGCCCGGCGCGTCGTCGTAGCGGTCGGGGAACTCCATCCCGAAGAGCGAGCACTGCTCGTGCGGCCACAGCAGGTGGTGGCCGAATTCGTGCACGAGCACGGCCGCCTGTTTGGCCGGGGCCGCCGCGGCGTTGACTTCGATGACGCCCTCGCCGTCGAAGTCGTCGGGCGCGTACCGGCCGAGCTCGCCGCCGGGGGCGTGGAAGGCGTGGACGCGGCGGTGCGGCGGGTCAGCGAGGACGTCA
>CADCTO010000511.1 GCA_902805585.1 uncultured Armatimonadota bacterium
CGGGACGGGTCGCAAGATAGTACGCGCGGCCTTTTCCGGAACTGTGGACCGTCAGGGCAGGCTCCCCGGCATAAAAGTCGTCGGTATACACGGCCACCGACTGCGCGCCTTCCAAACGTACCCGATCACACAGCAGCCTGACCCCGAAGGTCGCGCCGCCACGAACTGGGCCCAGCGCCTGCTCGAAGCGCAGACCGTTTGTTTTCCCCTTCGGCAGGGCATCGGTCTCCTCCACCCACAGTCCCAGCGTTCTGGTCAGCGGGCCGGGCGCGCCGCCCGGATGAACCAGATCGTTCCCGTCCACCAGTCCGCTGAAAAACGTCGTGATCAGCGTCGCGCCGTCCGCGACCCGCTTCTCGATCGCCGCCGCGTTTTCCGCTTCGAGGAGATGCAGCACCGGAGCGATGATCAGATCAAATCGGGAAAGGTCCGCGTCGGGCGCGACCACCTCGGTCTGGATGCCGAGGTGATACAGCGCCGCGTAGAACGCCCGGCACTCTTCCACATACCGAAGATCGGTGCTCGGCCCGCTCGAATAGGTCAGCGACCACCAGGCTTCCCAGTCAAAAAGGATCGCCACCCGGGCCTCCGTGCGTCCCCCGAGCGTCGCATCCCCGAGGCGGGCAAGGTCCGCGCCGAGCGCCGAAACCTCGCGAAACACCCGGGCATCACTGCGCCCCGGATGTTCCACGACCGCGCCGTGGAGCTTCTCGATCCCGCCGCGACCGCGCCGCCACTGGAAATACATCACCGATTCCGCGCCCTGCGCGACCGCCTGGTAGGACTGGAGGCGCAGCAGGCCGGGGGGCTTGAGCCAGTTGTAGGGCTGCCAGTTCTGCTGCGACGGGCTCTGCTCCATCAGGAGGAAGGGCTGGCCCTCCTTCAGACCGCGCATCAGCGCGTGGGCGAAGGCGACGTTCTCGGGCGGGTCGTCGGGCCGGGGGTAGTTGTCCCACGAAACGACGTCCATCTCTTTTGCCCACCGGTGGTAGTCGAGCGGGAAGAACGCGCCCATCAGGTTGGTGGTGATGGGCACGCCGGGGGTGACCTCGCGCAGCACCTCGGCCTCCGCGCGGTAGCAGTTCAGCAGGCTGTCGGACTGGAAGCGGTGGTAGTCCAGGCGCAGCGCCTGGATCGCCCGCTCGCCGTGGGCGGTCGGGGGCTCGATCTGGGACCAGTCGGTGAAGGTGTGGCCCCAGAAGGCGGTGTACCAGCGGCGGTTCAGCTCGCTCAGATCGCCGTAGCGGGCGCGCAGCCAGGTACGGAACGCGTCGCCGCACTGGTCACAGTAACAGTAGTTGCCGTACTCGTTGCCGACGTGCCACAGCAGCAGGCCCGGGTAATCCCGGTACCGCTCGGCGAGGCGCCGGACCAGGTTCGTGGACAGGCGCCGGAAGTTCGGCGAGTTGGGGCAGAAGGTGTGCCGGTTGCCGTGGCGCTTGCGCCGGCCGTTTTCGTCCACGACGAGTACGTCGGGGTACTTCTGGTCGAGCCAGGCGGGCACCGACGCCGTCGCGGTGGCGAAGCAGGCGGAGATGCCGTGCTTCGCCATGCGTTCCAGGACGGCGTCGAGCCAGTCGAACGTGAACGTTTCCTCGTCCGGCTGGAGGCTGACCCAGCCGAAGACCGGGAGGGTGGCGACGTTGACGTTGGCCTCGCGCATCAGGCGCATGTCTTCGTCCCACACGGATTCCGGCCACTGCTCCGGGTTGTAGTCGCCGCCGTGGAGGATGCCGGGCAGGCGGATGAAGCCGGTGTCGTTCGGTTCAGGCAACGGTTCTGCCCCTTGCTTTACTTCAGGTTGGTTTTCAGGAACGTGACGGTCTCGGCCCAGGCCTGCTGCGTCGCCTTCAGGTTGGCGCCTTCGCGTGTGTCCCGCGCGGCGGGCTCCGCCGCGCGCCCCATTCCGGCCGCTGCCGCGAGCAACGCGACCAACACCGTGGAGCCCCGGAGGGCTCTGCGTATCAAGACGGTCATTCGTCGTTCTTCTTGTGCCGCTTTACCGGTCGGCGGCCGCCCGGGTCGCCGGCGTCGTCGCGATGGAAGGGCGCGGCGGCTTTTTCATGCCGGGGCCGACGTAGAAACCGGTGTGCGGGGGCTGATTGTACGCCACGTTCTGCCACGCGATGCCCAGCCGGTAGATCGGGTCGTGCATGAACGTGTAGAAGCGGTGGCGCGTCGGGATCGTCGTCGTGAAGATCCGCAGCTCTTTGTTATCCGCGGACCGCCAGATAACCTCTTCGCGCCAGTCGCCCAGGATGTCGGCGGACAGGACGGGGTTCGCCTTGGTCCCGTTGTTCGAGGCGCAGCCGTGCTCCCCGGCGGAAAGCAGGGGGACGGATTTCGCGTTGGCGTAGTCCCACTTGTCGATGGTCGTCCCGCTGAGGATCTCGCTGAGCAGGTCGCCGTCCCAGTAGACGCCCATGTTGCAGGTCGGCGCGGTCTCGGCGATCCGGTTGCCCTTGACGTCGAACAGGCCCCGGATGCCGGCCCCGGCGACCCAGCACTCGAAGCCGGGGTACCGCGGGTCGATGTCTAGGGCCAGGCCCCGCCCGGGGCCTTCGCCGTCCCCGCCCGCGCTGACCGAGGGCTTTTTCCAGAGGACCTGGCCGGTGCGGGCGTCGAACAGGTGCGCCCCGGCGTCGTCGAACCGTTCCTGGATGCGGAACACCTCCAGGCCGGGGCGGGTGGGGTCCAGGTCGGAAAGGTGCATCGCGTCGCCGTGCCCCAGACCGGTGCTGTAGAGCCCCTGCCCGTTGTCATCGACGGTCATCCCTCCGTAGACGATCTCGTCTTTGCCGTCGCCGTCCACGTCGCCGACGCTCAGGTTGTGGTTCCCCTGCCCGGCGTAGGCCGCGTTGCCCGGCTTGCTGCGGTCGTCGCTGTCGAACGTCCAGACGTTTGTCAGCTTGCCATTCCGCCAGTTCCAGGCTGCCAGCACGGTGCGGGTGTAGTAGCCGCGGCACATCACGATGCTGGGCCGAACGCCGTCCAGGTAGGCCACGCAGGCCAGGAACCGGTCGCCACGGTTGCCATAGCCGTCGCCCCACACGGCCTTCAGCTCGTCCCCCGTCGGGTTCGGCGTGGTCGGGTGGCGCGCGGGGATGTAGTCGGTGGTCGCGAGCGCTTTGCCGGTCCTCCCGTCGAAGACCGTGAGGAACTCCGGGCCCGCGAGGATGCGCCCGGACTCGTTCCGGTGATCGGCAGCCGGGTTGCCGATGACCTTCCCCTGCCCGTCGACCGTCCCGTCGGCGGTCTTGCAGACCATCTCGGCCCGGCCGTCGCCGTCGAAGTCGTAGACCAGGAACTGCGTGTAGTGGGCGCCCTGGCGGATGTTCTTCCCCAGGTTGATCCGCCACAGGCGGGCGCCGTTCAGTTTATACGCTTCGAGGATGGGCGGGTCCGTCTCGCCGTTCTGCGAGTTGTCACGCCCCCTCCCCGTCTGGTGGACGATGATCTCGTACTCGCCGTCGCCGTCCAGGTCGCCCACCGACCCGTCGCCCGGGGTGTAGCCGTCGGGCGTCTGGAGGGGGACGGAAAGGAAGGGTTTCGCGGGCGCGTTCGCCGGCAGGGTGAAGGGGGCGCTCGCCGCCTGCTCCTTCCCGTTCAGCACTGGCCGGACGAAGTACATGTTGGGCGCGTCCGGTTTCGCGGTGCTATCGACGAAGCTGGTCACGTCGGCGATGGGCGCTTTGTTGAGCTTGACAGGGGCTTTCCCGCTCTCGGAGCGCCGGTACAGGTTGAAGGCGACGGCGTCCGGGTCCGTCCCCAGCAGGCGCCACCCGACGAACACCGCGCCCGTATCCTGGCGGACGGCGACGACGCCGCGGCCCAGTCGCTCCATCTGCCGCTGCGCCGCGCTCGCCGGCGCGCTGAGGAGAAGCATCATCCCGGCGGCGAGCGCGGCCATGGTCTTGATCGTCGTGTTCGTCATTCTTACGGCTCCCCTGCGAAGACCAGCAGCGACACCGCCTGTCGGGGCAGCGTCAGCCGCACGATTGCCTGGCGATCCTCCACGCGCACCACCTCGGGCTCGCCGAGCGGCGCGAGCCGTCCTGCTTCTTCGAGCCGGGCGTACTGTTCGGGCGTCGGCGACTGCGGCGAGCCCATGCGTGTCCACGCCCGGAAGGCGTTGCTATTCTCCTCGTCGATCCGGTAGTGTTCGAGTTTCGCCGCCGCGCCGTCGGCGAACGGCACCCCGCTCAGCGTCAGCGTGACCGCCGCGTCCGGCCCGGGCAGCGCGTCGTCGTGGTAGTGCCACAGGAGCACGTACAGCGTTTTGCCGTCGAGGCTGGCGAGCGCGGACACATCCGGCGCCGCGCCGCGCACACCCTCCCGGCGCAGCGCCTCCACCCCGGTGTCCGCGGAGCTTTCGACCGAAATCCGCCGCCCGCCCATCCTTCCGAACATCCGGAACACGTTCAGTACGGGAAGGTCGATCCCGTTGCTCGCGAGCACGCGGAACCCGGCGAAAAAGGGCTGGTCCTCGAACTCGAAGGCCCAGGTGAGCGCCCCTTCCAGGTTGACCCCGCGCTTGTCGGCCAGGTCCTGGATGCGCGCGAAACTGGCCGCGGTGTAGCTGGCGAAGAGCGTACCGTTGCGGTAGTCGTTCTGCGGATAGATTCGGGCGGAGCAGGCCGCGCAGCCGTCCGGGTCGCACTCGCCGATGATGATGGGCGTGTTCCTGAATTCGGGGAAGGAGGCGACGATCTCGAAGCCGCGGTCGACGTCCGATAGCTGGGCGGACAGCCCCATCTGCACGTGACCGTCCACGAAGCGCGGGGCCCCCTTGGCGTGGAACGCGATGAAGTCGAGCGGCGAACCGGTCTCCCCCGTCGCATGGTTGGTGCCGCGCACGCAGTGTTCCAGAAACCCGCGCAGGAACTCGGCGGCGCGCTGTCCGCGCGGACCGGTCGTTTCCGGCCCGCCGACGCGGGCCCCCGGCAGCGCGCGGCGGACGGCATGGACGGCATGGTCGTAGAGCCGGTGGTACTCTTCCGGCGTGCCCTGCCAGTAGCCGATGTCCGGCTCGTTCCAGACCTCCCAGTACCAGCTCAGCGTTTCGTCCTGGCCGTACCGCTCGACGCAGTGCTGCGTCCACCGGTAGACCAGCTCGGCCCAGCGGGCGTAGTCCGTGGGCGGGTAGGCCCAGCCGGTGTAGATCGTGCCGTATTCGACGCCCGGCACCCAGTCGTGCCGGTACGGCTGCGGCTTGACGGAAAGCGCCTCCGGCATGAAGCCGATCTGGACGTAGGGCTTGAGCCCCCGTTCCAGATACGTGTCGAAGATGCGATCCACAAGGGTCCAGTCGTAGACGGGGCGCCCGTGGGCGTCTTCGGTGTAGGCGTTGGTCGAGCCCCATTTCAGGGCGGGGGTCCCGTCGCCGGTGGTCAGCAGGTTGTGGGTGCGGATGAAGACGGTCTGCCGCGTGCTGAGCCGCCCGAGTTCCGCGAGCAGCTTCTTGCCGTCCTTCATGTAGGTGAAGTTCGGCTCGTCGTAGCCGAAGAACCGCCAGATCGGCCTTAGTTCACCTGCGGGCTTCTCCGCGTCGACGCGGATCGTGACCGGAAATTCCATCGCTTCCGCCATAACGGGATACTACCTCCGGGACGCTCCGGTGAAGGAGACCTGCACAGGTGGCAGGTATCCATCAAGGGCCAGCTCTGCAACCGGTTTACGTGGCATTATAGCACAGAGAACGGAGACAAGAACAGCCCGGGCGAGGAACGACCGCCTCGCGTTCCTTTCGAGGGAACCGTGCGTCAGGGCTCGTAGAAGGTGACCACGCCCTCCTCGGCGGCGCGCCGGCGCATCTTGTGCAGCTTGGCGCGGGTGCGAGGGTAGGCCTCGCCGGCCCAGGCTTCCAGCTCGGCCAGCAGCGGCTCCAGCGCTTCCTGGGTGCCCGACAGGCGCGGGAGCGCCTTCTGCACGATCTGGAGGTCCAGGGCGGCGGCCAGGTTCTGCTCGGGCTTCTCCTCCAGCAGCCCCCGGCCGTCGGCGTCGAAGGCGTTCGCCAGGTACATCAGCGCTTCGTCGCGGACGCGGTAGCCGAAGTGCATCCCGCGCGGCGCCAGGAGTCCGTTCAGCGACGACAGCGCCGCGAGCACGCGGTCCGGGTACGTCGCCTTGATCGCGGCGAGCTTTTCCTGCGCCTCGCGCACGTCGCGGGCGCGCGCCCCGAGGAACAGGCGCTGCCGATCCGCGGGTGCGATGTCGGGCAGCGGCTCCTTGCGCGCCCTCCCCTTCCCATCGGCGGCGTACCGCCCGAAGTGCACGTCGGTGAACTCCAGGGTGTTCGCGCGGTCGAGCACCTTTTTCGAGAACGGGTGCGTGGCCTCGTCCACGTTCACCGAACCCGTGACGAAGACGTTGGGCGGGATGCGGAGCGTGCGCCCGGCGTGGAGCGGGATCGTGCGGGCGCGCGTCTCCATCGCCGACAGCGCGTCGGCGAAGTAGTGCTCGACGCGGGCCAGGTTCATCTCGTCCAGGCACACGAAGAACGCGCGCTCCCGGTTCTCCGCCCGGCCCGCCTCCGTCAGCAGGTCCAGGAACGGCGTCGAGACGTACTCGCCCGCCAGCAGGTTGAAGAAACCGAGGAGCGGCGTGGCGTCCGTCCAGTCGGGGCGGACGGGCAGCAGGCGGTACTGGGCGGAAAGGTTGTCGGTCAGCGCCTCGGCCAGCAGTTCCGTCAGCCGCGTCTTGCCCGTGCCGGACAGGCCTGCCAGGATCACGAACGGCTTGGTCTTGAGCGCGAGGTAATAGTCGCGGACGGCGAGCGGCGGGTAGGTGAAACCCTGCGATGCGACGCGCGCCTCGATGTAGGCGAGCAGGTCCCGCTCCGCGGGTTCCGGCGGGACGGCGTCCGCAACGGCATAAGGGACCGCCTCTTCACGAACGCGCCCCGACGCGCGGCTCGTGGCCGCGGGCATCTCGCGGGCGTGCCACAGGATCGCGTTGACGTCGGCGAAGGTCTCGACGCCGAGCGCCGTTCGCGCCGCGTCATAGAGCACGAAATCGGCGAGCAGCGACAGCGCGCCGCGCGAGGTGTCTTCGCCCGCCTCGTACCGCTGTATGGCGATCCTTCGGGCCGCGTTTTTTTGGGCGCGGGTCGCGGTAAGAACGGCGCGCGTCGCGGGGCTCACCAGGGGGAAGCGGTCGGGGAAGGCGACATGGAGCAGCTGCGAGGCCGTCTGCGCCCCGGCGCGCTGCGTCCCCAGAAAGGCGGCCAGCCGCACGGGCAGGCTGCCCTCGCCGTACAGCAGGTCCCGGAGCGCGCGCCCGAACTCGGCCGTCGCCAGCGTCCGGTTGAGCGCGCGGTTGGCCGAGACGCCGCGCACGCGGCGCAGGATCTCGGCGACAGTGTCGGGCGAAACGTTCCGGCTCGCCCGCAGGTCGGCGAGTAGCGTCTGGATTTGAGCGATCCGGGTCTCGTGCCGCGCCCGCTCGGCCAGGAAATCGAGGGCGCGCTCGCCCTCCTGCCACCACGCCCTGGCCGACGCCAGCGCCGCGCGCTGCTCCGGCGAAAGCAGGTCCTCCGCCGCCCGGTTTTTGCGCCTCACGTCGGCCAGCGCCCCCTGAAACCAACAAACGGTAGCCACCTTCCGCAAAGGCCGGGGCCTGGAAGGGCAGCTACCGTGTCGTTAAATGCGGTTGTTTTCCGAAACAGCGCGCCCGGAGGGACTCGAACCCCCGACCGAGCGGGTAGAAGCCGCTTGCTCTGATCCACTGAGCTACGGGCGCATATTACGTATAATTACGGTTGCCTGGTGGAGGTACAACGACTTCATTATACCGCAGTATGTATCCCTTGAACAGGAGGCGCGTATGCCTACGTGCAACCGGTGCGCGACAACGTTCCCCACGTGGGTAAATATTGACGGTCGGCTGAGGAATCTTCAAAACCGCAAGCTTTGCTTGACTTGTTCCCCGTTCGGTGCGCATCAGAGGAAAAAGCTCATGACCGAGGCGGCAGGCGAGAGGCGCTGCCCGCGCTGCGAGCAGATGCAACCACTCGCCTCCTTCTACCGCCGCCGAGATGACAAGGCGTTTAGCACCTACTGCCGGGCATGCACGACGGAATTGGTGGTCGAGCGTCAGCAGAAGCTGAAGCGCCTGGCGGTCGCGTACAAAGGGGATTGCTGCACGCTCTGCGGGTACGACCGCTACATCGGAAGCCTGGAGTTCCACCACCTCGACCCCGATGCCAAGGAGTTCGATCTCGCACGGCTTCACTGCACAAATTTCGAGAAGGTCAAGCCGGAATTGGACAAGTGCGTGTTACTGTGTTCGAACTGCCACCGGGAAGAACATGCCCGCCTCAAGGGGTTGCTGTAACAGACACAGGCCGCGCTATTTAGCGCGGCCTGTGTTGATATTGGAGCGGGCGATGAGAATCGAACTCACGTTATCTGCTTGGAAGGCAGAAGTTTTGCCATTAAACTACGCCCGCACGGAAGCTTCCTCTAGGTCGGGGCGACAGGATTCGAACCTGCGACCTAATGTTCCCAAAACATTCGCGCTACCAAGCTGCGCCACGCCCCGCTGTTCTCGCATTATACACCAGCGCCGGTGCACCGTCAAGGAAGCCGGAGGTGGCGGCGCAGGAGGGGCAGGGCCGCGCGGACGGCTTTGCCACGGTGGGACAGGGCGTTCTTCTCGTTGGGTGTGAGTTCGCCCGCAGTGCGGTCTTCGTCAGGCAGGAGGAAGATGGGGTCGTAGCCGAAGCCGCCGGTCCCGCGCGGGGCGCGGGCGATGCGCCCCTCGAACGTAGCTTCGGTTTCGCCGAGGATCGTGCCGTCCGGGGCGGCGAGGGCGAGGGCGCAGACGTAGCGGGCCGTGCGCTCCCCATCTGGTACGTTTTCCATCTCGCGCAGGGTGCGGGCGATCCACTCCGAAGCCCCGGAGCCGGGGCCGGCCCAGCGGGCGGACAGGACGCCCGGGCGGCCGCCCAGCGCGTCGATGCAGATGCCCGAATCGTCGGCGAGGGCGTGATGGCGGGTCGCCCGCGCGACGGCACTGGCCTTGATGCGGGCGTTCTCGGCGAAGGTGTCGCCGGTCTCTTCGGGCTCGGGCGCGTCGGGGAAGGCGTCCGCCCCGACGATCTCGACCGGCCCGAGGCCGGCGAGCAGGACCCGCATCTCGTCGATCTTGTGCCGGTTGCGCGTGGCGAGGACGAGGACGGCGGGACGGCGACTCACAGCAGGCCCGCGACGGCATCTTTCTGGCGGGCCGCCAGCGCGTCGATGCCGACCTGGGCGACGTCGAGCAGGCGGTTCAGGCGGGCGCGGTCGTAGGGCAGGCCCTCCGCCGTGCCCTGCACTTCGATGTACTTCCCGGCGCCGGTCATGACCACGTTCATGTCCACGGCGGCGCGCGAGTCTTCCTGGTAGCACAGGTCCAGCATCTCCGCCCCGTCCACGACGCCCACGGACACGGCGGCGACGGAATCGGTGAGCGGGCTGCGCTTGATGAGGTTGGCGGCGCGGAGTTTGGCAATCGCCTCGACCAGGGCGACGTAGGCGCCGGTGATGGAGGCGCAGCGGGTGCCGCCGTCCGCCGTGAGCACGTCGCAGTCGACCAGGAGCGTGCGCTCGCCCAGGGCCTTCATGTCCACGACGGCGCGCAGGGACCGGCCGACCAGGCGCTGGATCTCCATGGTGCGGCCCGCGGGGCGGTTGGTTTCGCGCTGGTTGCGCTCGCGACCCGACCGCGGGATCATGGAGTATTCCGAGGTGACCCAGCCTTCGCCCCGGCCCTTCATCCACATCGGCACGCGCTCCTCGACGCTGACCGTGCAGATGACCTGGGTGTCGCCCATGGCGATCAGGCATGAGCCCTCGGCGAATTTCATGAAGCCGCGTTCCATACGGACCGGACGCAGGTCGAGGCTGCCCCGCCCGTCAATGCGCGTCGCTGCCATCGGGCACCAGACTTTCTTCCCGCCAGCTAAGGTGGCGGACGGATTCGGCCACGTCGCCCAGAAACACCGTCGCGCCGACGGCGAACGTGTCCGGGTCGCCGGTCGCGTAGAACGTGTGGGCCGGCGGCGGGGCGGCGGAGCGCTCCGGGGCGGCCAGGTCCCGCGCGGCCAGCACGCACGCCAGCTCCCGCGCCGTTTCGCCCGCGGGGTCCACGAAGGCGACGTCAGGCCCCGCGGCGCGCGCCAGCGTCGGCAGCAGGAACGGGTAGTGCGTGCAGCCCAGGATCACGACCCGCGCGCCCCCGTGCAGCGCGGCGCCCAGGTAGCGCTGCGCGGCGGCGAGCGCTTCCGACGATTCGGTCCGCCCCGCCTCCACCAGCGGGACGAAATCGGGGCAGGCGGTCTCGGTGACCGCCGCCCCCGGTGATTCGGCCGCGAGCACGCGGCCGTACGCCCCGCTCCGGACCGTGCCTTCGGTCGCCAGCACGGCCACGGGCGCGCCGCCGGACAGGCGCACCGCCGCCCGGGCGCCGGGGCCGATGACGCCGAGAATCGGCATCTCCGGATGGGCGGCTTCGACGGAATCGCGCGCGACGGCGGACGAGATGTTGCAGGCCATCACGACGGCTTTGCACCCCGCCTGCTCGATCAGGAACCGGGAGATGTTCTGTGCGAACCCGCGGACCTCGTCCAGCGGGCGGCCGCCGTAGGGGACGTGGGCCGTGTCGCCGACGTAGACGATCCGCTCGCGGGGCAGCAGGCGCAGCATCTCGCGGACCACGGTCAGCCCGCCCAGACCGGAGTCGAACACGCCGACGGGGGCGTCGTGTCGGAGCCCCGTCACTCGCCCTCGCCTCCCGCGGCGACCATGTCGCCGCGAACCGGCAGGGGTTCGGTCGTGTCCTGGTGGCCGCCGATGGAGGCCACCTTCTCCCCTTCGACCGTGATCTGCACGCTTTCCACGCCGGGGAACTGCCCGAGCGTGCCGAGGATGGCTCCCAGGACGAGCGCCTCCTCTTCGTTGCCGCCGGGGAAGTTGTCCACGAGCGCTTTGTTGAAGTCGGCGCGGGCGACGGTCCCGTCGCGTTTCACCGACCGGGCGCGCGTCCCGGGCGGCAGGGGCGAATCCTTGCCGCCGGCCATCGCGTTCAGCGCGGCGGCCATCGGCTCCTCGCCTGCGGGGAGCGTCACCTCGACCGGGGTGAGGCGGGCGCCGCTGTCGCTCACCTGGACGCGGTAGATCTTGACGGGCTTGCCGGGCTCCGGCGGCGTCGGGTCGCGCTCGACCACGGGCGGGATCGGGTCGCGCCGGTCCTGGGACGGAGGTGGCGGCGTGGGCGGGCGGAACAGATACGCCCCCGCCGCGAAGGCCAGCACGGCTGCGACGAGGACCGCGGGGAGCGCTTTTTTCACGATGTTCTTGCCTTATTCCGGTGGAGCGAAGCTCTGGAACGCCGAATCGGAGGGTGGGTTATCCCCGGGCTGCTCTGTAGGGCCGGGTGCGGCTGCCCCCGGCCCCGGGTCGAAAGGGGGCGTACTCTCCTGCGCTGCGCCTCCCGCGCGGGGGTTCACATTGCGCGTGTCGCCGTCCGGGTTGCCCTCGATGTAGTCGCGCAGTCCGTCGGCGATGGCAGTGGCGACGCGCCCCTGCATCGCCGGGCTGGTGAGCCGCCCGCAGTCGCCGGGGTTGCTCATGTAGCCGCACTCTACCAGCACGGCCACCATGCGCGCGTTGCGCAGCACGGCCAGGCCACTGGAGTAGAGAACGCTGTCCGAGCGCACGCCTTTGGTCGGGATGCCGCCCATGTCCGCGAAGCGCTCGGCGATCGTCTGCGCCAGGGCGCGGCCCGCACCGATCCGTTTGTGATAGTAGACCGTGGAGCCGGCCGTGGCCCGGTTGCGCGACGAATCCCCGTGGACCGAGATGAAGAAATCGGCGCCGGCGCGGTTGGCGATGCGCGAGCGCTCGCCGAGCGAGATGAAGGTGTCGTCCGAGCGCGTCATGATGACGTTCGCCCCCGCCTCGCGCAGCCGGTCGCGCAGGGCGCGCCCGATGGCGAGGTTGACGTTCTTCTCGTACGAGCCGTTCACGCCGCGCGCTCCCGGATCGTGGTCGCCGTGCCCGGGGTCGACGACCACGAGCTTGCCGGCGAGCCGCCCGCCCGCGCTGCGCGGCAGCGCGATGTCCAGGACCAGGTCGCCGGCGCGGCCCTGCGGGGACACCGAAAAGGACACGACCCGGGTCAACTCCACGGCCAGCCGCGCGCCCCCGCTCGCCAGGGCGAACGCCGACGCGGCGCGCAGCAGCGGGTGGCCGGCCGCGGCGAGCCCGGCGGCGGCGTTGTCGCCCAGCCTCGCGTTGAGCAGGTCCAGCGTCAGGCGGTCGCGCGTCAGATTAGAGCGCACGCCCGGCGCCCGGCCCGCGCTGATCACGATCTGGGCCTGCCGGTCATTGACGTGCCGGAACGTGATGCCGCTGATGATGGTCGGCGCGGTGCGGGGGGGGACGGGCGTGGCGGGCGGACGCGGCGGATCCGAGGGCGCCTGGGGCGGGATCTGGATGACGATGGGCGGCGGCTGCGTCGGCAGGGGGTTCAGGGCCAGCAGGGTCGCCGGCTGCGTGAGCGGCGCCGCGAGCCCGGCGGCCTCTTTGAGGTCGAGCACGATGCGGGCGGTGTTACCGTCGAACTGGCCCGTGCGGATCTGGCTGACGTTGGGCAGGCCCAGCGGGATGACGCGCGCCACTCTGCCCAACTCGGCGCCCGACACGTCCACGATGACCTGGGCGGGGCTCCGGCGGTTCACGACGGTGGCGGTGATGGGGAGCGTGGCTTTGATGCGCAGTTGTCCGCCGAGCATGGCCACTTCGGTCAGGATGGCGCGCACGTGCTCGGTGTTCGTCGCCGGGTCCCACTGGCATTTGGCGCCCAGGTCCTCCATCGCCTCCACCAGCGGCACGAAGTCGCGCCCGTTGGGCGCCCGCCGCGTGCGCACGGTCGTCCGGCCGCCTTCGGCCGTGCTCAAGGAGGCGGTGTCGGCCATGATGTCCAGCACGCACTGCACGCCCACGAGCACGAGCGATTCCGGGGCGACGCAGAGCGCCCGATCCCGCGGGTCGCGATAAGGGGCCAGGTCCGGGGACGGAACGGGAAGTGGCCGGCCGGCGAACAGGATCCGGGGCGTGCCGGGAACGACGGGGGCGACGGCCACCGAACCCTGCGCCCCGGCAGGGGCCGCCGTGTACGGCAGGAAGAGGACGGCCGCCAGGGCGGTGAGCACGAGTCGAATCAAGCGCATGCGTTTCGTATCGCCTTTCCGCTGTGATCAGAAGGCACAGTCGTGGTTTACGGCGTTCGTCGGATGATTATACACCGAAGCGCCCGGCGCCTCCTGCATTTTACCAGGCGAGGGTAAAATTCGGGGGCGGCACGAACGCGGACTGGCCATGAAGGTATAAACGTATTGTCGCCGTTTCGTGTGAAAAGTTCAGTGGCCTCGACGGCAGTGGTGCTCGGAAATGACCCGGCAGAACTCCAGCATCTCCTCGTGCGAGAAGTCGTTCTTGGCGACGTTCGCCATATAGCAGACGAACTGGACATTCTTCGGCGTGTATCCTTCCGCCGAATCGATTCTATCCAGGCTGGCGTTCCGCGGCGACTTGCCCATGAGATTGTATTGCGCTATCAGGTCGTCGAGGGTGATCGTGAACGCTTTCCCATAGAGGCGGGCCCGGTTGCGGGCGATGCGGAAGCAGGTGCGGAAGGGAGAGTACGTATCTGCCCGGTTCCCGGGCTCCAGGTGTGACCAGCCCATCCTGGAAACGGGGATGTTTTTGAGGTTAGCGGCGCCCGCACAATTTCGCGAACAGTAGATCGGCCGGTTCAGCCTCTCGTTACGCTTCACCTCGCCGGACGCGCGTGGGAAACCGGCCCCGCAGACGGCACAGACAAGCTCCACATACGAAAACATCCCCCCACCTCCCGGCTACTATACCATGGAGACGGAGGGATGTTGTATGGAACTGGAGGCGCAGGGACTCGAACCCTGGTCCGACGCCAGAGAAGAACAAGCATCTACGAGCGTAGCGTGTGTTTTAAATGTCCCGCCTCGGACGCCCACAGGCAGGCTTCCTCGGCGGTGATCGGGCTATGCTTCCCCCGGCCTTACCCGCGTCGGGCCGATAGGTAGCGGATGTTATTTAAGCCGGAACAGGTCCACTCCGCCAGTACCTGATCCGACGTGCTCAACTAGCTAGGCTAGTTAAGCGAACGCAGGGGTGTTAACCCGAGCGGTTGCGAAGTTGTTGTTCGCGTTTGTTGTTTTGCCGCTTTTTACGAGGCCAGCGGCGCCTCGGCTCGCAACTTGTCCCATCTGTGCACCGTCAACTCCGATCGCCCCCGGGACACGGATCGCACGGCCCGCTTCTTCCCAGGCCGACCGCCGATCCACACTATAGTATACCACTTTTCGCCGGGTTCATCCACGCGCGCAACGCCGGTTACCCGCTAACGGATGGTCACCGTAGTCATGCGCGTGGCGGTGTTGCCTGCCTCGTCCTGTGCCTGCACCTCGATGCGGTGCGCGCCGGCGGGCAGGGGCGCGGTGGTGAGGGCGAACATCTCCAGGGACGAGTCGAACAGGCCGTCGCTCGCCGCCGCGGCCATCCAGTCGCCGCCGTCCACGCGGTACTGCACGGCGCGAACGGCGACCGCGGGGTGCAGGGCGGCGCCTTCGAGGCGGGCGGAGCGGTCGGACTGGACCGTGGTCGCTTTGGCGAAGGTGGCCAGGGTGGGGCGCCGGTTCACGATGCGGAACTCGCCGGAAACGCGCTCGCCGCGCAGGGGTTCCTGGGGGTTCGCGACGGCGTCCGAGGCGCGCACGCGCAGCAGGTAGGCTCCGTCGGGCCAGCGGGTCGTGTCGAGCGACAGGCTCGTGCTCCGGAGCGTGCCGCCGGCCTCCCCGGCCGGCGGCGCGGCGGCGCGGCGCGCCTCTGCCCGCTTGCTGGATTCCAGCAGCGCTTGGCGCAGTTCCGGAGGCAGGTCCGGGCTGAGCAGGCGCGCCTTGATGTCCGCAGGGATCTCGGGATGCCTGTCCAGCTCCGCCCGGATGCGAGCGTCGTCTGCGGGGCCGGCGGCGGTCGTAGCGGGCGCTTCGGCGACCGTGCGCGCCGCCGGGGCTGCCGGGTCGCGCAGCGCGGGGGCGCCCGCTCCGCCCGCCGGGCGCCAGGTCTTGCCGCCGTCGGACGAAAGCTGGACCTCGTAGGTCAGCGTGTCTTTGTCGGGGTCCACGCCGGTCCAGCGCAGGGATTTGGTGCCGCGCCACACCTCGCCGGGCCGGGGGGCGGAGATCGCCACCGTGGGCGCCTGGTTGCGCGTCAGGTAGAACGCCTCGACGGTGCGCAGGCGCGGCGTCGCCGCCGAACCGCCGCCGGCCTGGAGCGTCGCCCGGTACTGGAGGTAGCGGCCCGGGGGGCTGGCGATCTGCTCCCCGCTGGCGTAGCCGTAGCCGCGGGACCACGGACTCCACGTCGCGTCGGGCTCGGCGACATTGCCCGAGCGCGTTTCCAGCAGCACCTTGCCCCCGGAGGGCGTGTCGGCGGTCCAGCGGATCGTGCCCCACTGTGCCGGCGTCTTGGCGTCGAAGACCGAGGAGACGAGCGTGCCGCTCGCCGGGGCCGCCGGGGCCGCCACGCCGCCCAGCGCGTACACGGCGCCGACGTTGCCGGTCGATGCCCAGAGTTTTCCGCCCGGGTCCAGCAGGACGGACAGTATCTGGATGTCCGAGGCCGCGTCGTAGGTCTGGACGGTGTCGTCGGGCTGGATGGCGTAGACCGTGGCGCCGGAAGCGGTCCAGACGGTTCCGTCGGGCGCCATCTGGGCGCCCGTCAGCGGCCCGGACGCCTTGTCGTACAGAACGCGCGCGGTGGCGTCCGGGCTGATCTTGTAGACGACGCCGCGCGGGGCGGCGGTGGCCGCATAGACGGCGCCCGTCTTGTCCACGGCCAGCCCGGTGATGGACGCCTCGGCGGCGTCATAGAGCACCACGGGCCGGGACGCCCCCGGCCCGGTCACCTTGACGACCAGGCCGCTGGAAGCGGTCCCGGCGTAGAGGGCGCCGTCGCCGCCCACGGCGAGCGCGGTCACGTGCGAATCGGCGCCTTCGTAGATCTTTGCGCCTTTGCCGTCGGGCGTGATGCGGTAGATGCGGCCGGTCCCGCCGCCGGTCGCGGCGTAGAGCGCGCCGTCGCCGCCGAGGGCGAGGGCGAGGACGTACTTCTCCGGCGTCTGGAACAGCGTGCTCACCTTGCCGTCCGAGCCGATCTTGAGCACGCGGCCGTTGGGCGAGGTGCCCGCGTACAGCACGCCCTCGGGCGCGCGCGCGAGCGCGTGGACTTCCAGTTCGTTCGTGCGGGCGAACTCCGCGCGCTTGCCGTCCGCGCCGACCCGGTAGATCAGCCCGTTGTCGCCGGTCCCGGCGAAGACGCCGCCCTTGCCGTCCGGCGCGAGCGCCCAGAAGTAGGCCTCGTTCGACTCGGCGACCCGGGCCAGCGTCGGGGCCAGGCGCACGTCGCCCAGCGACGTGACGGTCACGCCGCTCAGGGTGCCGGCGCGGAAGTCCGCCGCCGCGGTCTGCTGCCACACCGCGGGCGCGCGGCCCACCGGTTTGGCGGGCGCCTCCTCTTTTTTCGCGCCGGAGTCGCCCGCTCTACTGTTTGCGGCGGCGGAGCCGGGCGCCGGTGTTGCCGCCGCCGGTCCCGTCTCGGGCCGGGCCGACGGGGGCGGGGGCGGGGGCGCCGCTTCGAGCGTGATAACGCCGCTGCCGTCCCCGCGGATGTCGTCCTCCTCACTCGGGGGCAGCGCCGGGGCGGACTGCGCTTCCGCCGCGTCCAGAAACTCCTCACCGTCCTCGGGAGTATCGGGGAAAACGCCCGCGGGCTGCCCGCTGGAGGGCGGCGGCGGGACGATCGTCCCGCCGCCGGGCGGCGGCGGGGCGGGCGTGGACGGGCGCGTTTCCGTTCCGCGCCGGGCGACCCGGATCGTCAGCGCCTGCGCCCCCGACACGACGTAGCGCGTCGGCTCGACGACCTTCACCTCGTCTCGCTCCAGGCGCAGACCCGTGGAACGCGTCGAGCGCATGATGTCGGCGATGGAGGGCGGCAGGGCGGTCAGTTTCTCGCCGCCGACGCTGATGGCGGTCGTCGGCAGCACGAGCCGCGCGACCAGGTCGTTGTTACGGTCGCGTTCCACGAAGCGGCGAACGAGCTGCTTGAGGGTGCCCGCGCCGTCGCCGCCGCCGCCCGAACGCACCATGACCGGGCCGCCCGGCGCCATGCCCATCGTGACGGGAGCGAAGCCGCCGCCCTGCACGACCAGCGACAGCGCGCCGGACGGGACCGAGGCCGGGATTTTGACCGACAGGTTCCGGACGATCCGCTCCTGCTTGTAGGGCTTGAGGACCACGCCCACGTCGACCGTTTCGCCGGGCTCGAAGCGGCTCTGCTTCAGGAAGATGCGCTCGACCTGGGCGGTGTCCCGGCGCGGCTCGATCACGACGTTCATGTGGACCGAGCGCACGCCCACGGGATAGAAGGGGTTCGAGCTCAGCGTCATGAGGAGCGAGATCAGGTCGCCGGTGGCGGACTCGCTGATCGCGATCGGGTCAAAGAACGTGTTGGTGCGTTTGATCGTGCCCACCTCGTCGGCCTCGACCGTGAGCGACACCCGTGCCATGGCGTCGCCGGGGTTCCCGTGGATCTCGGCGATCGCGCTGGTGGCGGCGAAGGCGGCGAGCTGGGCCGTCACCAGTGGGTGGCGCAGGATCTGGGCGCGGAACTTGCGCGTGCGGCGCTGGGAGCGGTCGTCTATGTCGATGGAAACGGGCACCATGACCGGACGCGACCC
>CADCTO010000512.1 GCA_902805585.1 uncultured Armatimonadota bacterium
GGCCCAGTTCGGCAAGTTCCGCGAGCTGCTCCGCCGCGAAGCCGATGCGCAGCCCGCGGATGAGGTCGGCGGCCTCCGCCTCCCATTCCGGCCCGGCCTCGCCGGCCACGCTGACGTGCAGGCCCGCGGCCTGTGCCACGTCGGAGTCGCGGTGCCGCGTGAGCGGAGCGACCAGGAGTGGGGGGGCGGTAGGGCGCATGAGAAGGCGCTTCAGCGCGTCCGCGGGCAGCGGGTGCAGGAAGTGCGGGTCTTCGAGCAGCAGGAGCGGCGTGACCGGGTTCCGCAAAAACGCGTCCGTGCACCGGGTCACGAGCGGCAGGAGCACGTCGGGCGGCGTGTTGGGGTTCGCCGCCACCGCCTCCAGGACGGGCGTCGGCTCGACCCGGGCGGGCTGCGCCTGCGCGATCTGGCGCAGGCGCGCGGGCGAGGTGGCCGGGTTCGCCGCTTCCGCCACCGGCGCGGCGGCAGCGTTCGCCGGGATAGGGATCGTTCGCTTCATGGCAGTACGTTTTCCTGGATCGGGTCAGGTCTATATCGCCCGCTCTGCTCCTTCCGTTCAACCACCGATGCGGCGTTTCGTCCCCGGGCGTTTTGGCGCCCGGCGTTTCGTCCCGGACCTTCCGCAGAGGGATGCAGTGAAACCGCGCCGAATAGTAGCGCCGGTTTCCGTTACGTGTATGCCGATGAACGAATCTTCTTCCCCCGGGCCGCAGCGGCGGTGTTTCGTCTGCAAGGAAATGCTCGGCGAGCGGCACGGCTTCTACCCGGGCCTGTGCCCGCCCTGCGGTGACGTCAGCCACGCGAAGCGCCTGCAAACGGCGGACCTGTCCGGCCGGGTCGCGCTCGTGACCGGGGCGCGGGTCGGCATCGGGTATGTGGTCGCACTCCGCCTGCTGCGGGCGGGCGCGACCGTGCTTGCCGCGACGCGCTTCCCGCACGACGCCGCCCGGCGCTACGCGGGCGAAGCGGACTTCGACGCCTGGGGGCATCGTTTGCAAGTCCACTGCCTCGATTTGAAGCACGTCGCGGGCGTCGAGCAGTTCACGGCGCATCTGAGCGCTTCCTGCGACCGGCTCGACATCCTCGTCAATAACGCGGCGCAGACCGTGCGCCGCCCACCCGGATTCTACCAGCACCTGCTGGCTTTCGAGTCACTGCCCGTCGGCGAACTGCCGCCGGCCCTCCGGCCGCTCATCGCCGCCCCGCCCCGGCCAGTATCGTACGCGGCGGTGCCCGCGCGCGGCGTCCCTCCCCTGCTCCCCGAACCGGCGTACGCACCGTCCGAACGCAATCACCTTGCGGCGGCGGGAGCAGCGGTCGGACCGGCGTTTTCCGACGAAGCCATGTTCCCGCCCGGATGTCTCACCGAGGACGGCCAGCAGGTGGACCTGCGCCCGCACAACAGCTGGCGGATGAAGGACGACGAAGTGTCGGCGCTGGAGCTTCTGGAAGTGCACGTCGTCAACGCCGTCGCCCCCTTTTTGCTGTGCAGCCGCCTGAAAGCGCTGATGGCTCGCGGCGACGACGGCGCCTATATCGTCAACGTCACGTCCATGGAAGGCCAGTTCGGCACCGGGGACAAGTCGTCCCGCCACCCGCACACCAACATGGCCAAGGCAGCGCTGAACATGCTGACACGCACCTGCGCGCAGGAGTACGCGCGGCACCGCATCTACATGAACAGCGTCGACCCCGGGTGGGTCAGCTTCCAGCACCCCCACCCCCAGCAGGAAACCCTGCGTGCTCAGGGCGTCACGCCGCCCTTCGACATGGCGGACGCGGCGGCCCGCGTCTGCGACCCCGTCTTCACCGGCGTCGCCGAGGGCCAAAACCGTTGGGGGAAGCTGTTCAAGGACTATCGGCAGATCGACTGGTAACGACGCGGCGGCGTAGTTCAAAGGTAGAACACTGCGACTGCTTTTCGCAAGGGGTGGCCGTTCGACCCGGCCCGCCGCCACCGGAGACGTGGTTTAATCGCCAGAACGCCCCGGGCATACGGGGAGGTGCGGGTTGGAGCCCCGCCGTCACCAACATTTCGCGAGTGAGAGCCGATCACGCGGCGGTGTAGGCTTAAAGGTAAAGCCATCGCCTTTTCAGGGCGAAGCATGGCCGTTCGAATCGGCCCACCGCCACCGGGGACATAGTTCAACGGAAGAACGCTCGGAGCCTACTGAGAAACGCGGGTTCGACTCCCGCCGTCCCCGATACTCTGTTCGAACAGGTCTCTTGTATGACTGCCACTGAAGCGGAGCGACTGCGCGCGGGCGTCGCGGCGCGGTACCCGCTCACTGACACCCGGCTTACCATCGGCGGCCGTTCCTGGACCGTCACGTCGGTGCAGAACCAGGACGCGCTGATCGAGGGCGTGCGGACCGAGGCGGACCTGGAGCAGTTCCCCTACGGGCTGCTGCTGTGGGCTTCGGCGGTCGGGCTCGCGGAGCGTCTGGCGGCGGAGCCCGACCTGGTCCGCGGCAAGCGCGTGCTGGAGGTCGGCGCCGGGGTCGGCCTGCCGGGCATCGTCGCGCACAGCCTGGACGCGCGCGTGACGCAGACCGACCACCAGGAGGCGGCGCTGAACCTGTCCCGCCTGAACGCCCGCCAGAACCAGGTCTCCGGCATCGCCGCGTTCCTTGCCGATTGGCGGGCGTGGCAGCATACCGAACGCTACGATGTGGTTCTGGGGGCGGACGTGCTGTACGAGCGGGGCCTGCATGCCGCCCTCGTAGAAGTGTTTACCCGGTCCCTGGCGCCGGGCGGGCTGCTGCTGCTGGCGGACCCGCTGCGTCCGCAAGCGACGGTCTTCGCCGATAACCTGGAGCGGAGCGGCTGGAGCGTCGCGCTGGAGAGCCAGACGGTGCGCTGGGAAAACGACCGCAAGGAGATCGCGCTGTTCTTCGCGCGGCCGGACAGAAAATAACGGCGGCAGCAAAAATATCTGGAACGGTTTTTAACGATAAACCGTCTTTCAAGATGTGATCTCCTTTTCTCTCCACGTGCTGTAGTGGAAGCGGCGGGGCCTTGTAGCCTCGCCGCTTTTTTCTTTTACTCCTTTGATTCCGCCCATGCGCCCCGCAGTTCGGGCGGCGTCTCCCCCACCGTATAAAACGACCCACTGACCAGGATCACTTCGTCGGCGCGCGCCTGAGCGCGGGCCGTCGCGACGGCCGTCGCGACGGGCTCGCAGACCGCGGCCGGCAGCCCCAGGTCGGCCGCGGCGGCAGCGACGTCCGCCGCGGGCGTGGGTTTGAAGGCCGGCGCCGTCGCCACGACGCGGGCGACCAGCGGGGCCAGGACGCGCAGGAACGGGGCGGGCTCGTGGTTGTTCTTCATCCCCACCACCAGCACGGCGCGCCGTCCGGGGAAGACGCGGCGCAGGGCGTCGGCCAGCACCCGCGCGCCGTCCTCGTTATGCGCCCCGTCCAGCACCAGCGCGGGCCCGCCGTCCGCGCCGTCGCGCACGACCTGGAAGCGCCCGGGGAGGGCCGCGCGCTCCAGCCCGCCACGGTAGTCGCCTGTGGCCAGCGAGACCAGACCGCGCTGCTGCATCGCGCACAGGGCCGCCGCCGCCGCCGCCGCGTTCGCCGCCTGGAAGGGCCCCTGCAGGGAAAGCCTCAGGTTCTGCAGCCCGGCACAGCCCGGCGTCAGGGTGATGTGGGTGAGCCCGGTCTCCGGCTCCGCACGGTAGGTCGCGAAGGCGGCGTCTTCCGCTTCCGCTCCACCCTCCGGAGCCACCCGCAGGAGCGGCACGCCCTGCGCGCGGGCCACTTCCGCGATGGCCCCCAGCGCCTCGCCCGGCGCGACGGCGGTCACGCAGACGGTGCCCGGCTTGAGGATGCCGGCCTTCTCCCGCGCGATCTGGTCGAGCGTGTCCCCCAGGATCTTCGTGTGGTCCAGGCCGATGTGGGTGATGACGGCGGCGAGCGGCGCCGGGATGACGTTGGTGGCGTCCAGTCGCCCGCCGATCCCGACCTCGATGGCCGCGAAATCGACGCCCTGTTCCGCGAAGTAGCAGAACGCGACGGCGGTCTTCAGCTCGAACTCCGTCGTCTGCCCCAGTTCGGGGTCCTCGGCGACCGCCTCGATGTGCGGGCGGATCGTCGTCACCCAGCGGGCGAAGTCTTCGCGGGAGATCCTGCGGCCGTCGACCTGCACGCGCTCGCGCAGGTCGAAGACGTACGGCGACAGGTACGCGCCGGCTTTGTACCCCGCCGACCGCAGGACCGAGGCGACGAACGTCGTCGTGGAACCCTTGCCATTGGTTCCGGCGACGTGGACGCAGCGCAGGCGCTTGTGCGGGTCGCCGAGCCGCGAAAGCAGGGCGACGAACCGGTCGCGGCCCAGCCGCATCCCGAACTGGAGCAGGCCGGACATGTAATCGACGGATTCTTCGTAGGTCACGAACCGCCCTCACCCCCGTCCCCTCTCCCGGCGCTGCGGGAGAGGGGTGCCTGCTACCGGATCGGGTGCCCTTCGGCGCGAAGCAGCAGAAGAACCGTGCACCAG
>CADCTO010000513.1 GCA_902805585.1 uncultured Armatimonadota bacterium
AAGGCGCGCGGCGAGCAGCGTGACGATCGAGAACAGCGCGAGCAGGCAGGGCGTGGTGCGTGCGACCGCCCGGTCCGACCACTGGCGCTGGGTCTCGACGCCGAGGTGGTCGCGCACCTCCCGGAAGGTGACCTCGACTTGCCAGCGCCGGACGAACCATCGCACGATCTGCAGCGGGTCGCGCGCCGGATCGGTGCAGAGCAGGGCCTGCGGGTCGAAGCGGCGCCGGGGATCGCGCAGCAGCACCCAGCGGATCGGCACGACCGGCAAGCCGGCGTGGCGCCAGACGGCCGTGGCGGAGCAGTACTCGATGGCCCGGTCGGACTCGCCGTACCAGCCCGGCACGGTGACCTCCGCCCAGCGTGTGCCCGCGTCGGCCAGGATGACGGCGAGGTTCGGCAGGCGGGCGCCCTTGGTGCGTGGGCGTCCGATCGTCCCCGGCTCGCGCGGCGGCGCGGGCTCGTACAGGGCCGCGTCGAGCCGCAGGCGGGTGACGCAGACCAGGCCGCGCCGGGCGAGGGCCGCCAGGAGGTCGAGCGCGGCGAAGCCGCTGTCGCCCACCAGCACGACCTCGCGCCCGGGCAGCCAGCGGCGCGCCTGAAGCGCCATCTGTCTCGCCCAGTCGGTCAGCCTCTTGTGGCGCCTCCCGCGTTCGCGACCGTAGCGTTCCGAGGGGGCGAGCACGGTCAGGAACGGCAGCGCCCAGACGCGGCCTGCCCAGGGGATCGGGGCCAGGAGCATCAGGCTCAGCCAGCGCAGGCCGCTCGCCTTCACGAAGTGGCCCTTCGAGGAGCGGACCGGGTCGCGGTAGACGCCCTTGGCGGCGATGCGCTTGCCCCGCCGACGCTCGATCGTGTCGTCGATGCCCAGCACGACGGGACCGGCCGGGGCGAAGGCGGCGATCAGGAGGCCCAGCAGCAGACGTGCCGCCGCACGGGTGTCCCAGGCGGCCCGGTTGAGCACGCGGTGGTAGTTGGTGAACCGCCGCTCCCGGCCGAGCCCCGCGATCCGCAGCAGGCTGGTGACGGTGCGCTTGCCGGGGGCGAGGATGGCGCCGATCAGCAGCAGCTCGGCGCGGCGCCAAGTCCGCTGCTGCAGGAACAACGGCGCGAAGGTGAGGAGGACCGCGGCGAAGCAGGATGGCAGGTGCATGGCGGCGCCTCTCGGCGGAGGCGCGCAACTCTACCTCCTGCCCGCCTCACCGCCCGTCCCACGGCGCCCGCCGCTCAGCGACCGAGCGGCTCCCGAATGGCCAAAGTCGAGCTTAGCTCGACTTTGGCCATTTCTACCAAGAAAACTTTATAGATCAATAGCTTAGCGAGACGCTGTCGTTGCGGCTAAGCTATTGATCTT
>CADCTO010000514.1 GCA_902805585.1 uncultured Armatimonadota bacterium
CCCCGGAGCGATCGCCCCCCCGCGCAGCCGCAGTCGGGCCGTGCCCCAGGCACCCCTCTCCCCCCGGCGGAGCCGGAAGCCAGGGGAGAGGGGACGGGGGTGAGGGCCGCCCTACGCCGAATTCAGGGACGCGGCGCGGCCGCGTAGACCTGGAGGCAGGCGGCAAGATTGGCCCGCGCGTCGGCGGGGCCGAAGGGAGGCGTCTCCCCCTTCTGGAGCAGGGCGGCAAGGGCGGCGAGATCGAAGAACGGACCGGCCGGAATTGGGTGGCGCGTTTCGGCCCCGCCCGCCGTCACGACCCAGTCGTTCCCGTCCGGGCGCAATGAGCCCGCCGTGCCGACGATCATCTGCCGGTGCATCCCGCCGCCCTGTCCGGCGGTCCAGGTGTCCTCGAACAGCAGGGTGACGTTGGCGCCGCCGCTGCGGGGCGCGAGCCGGAGGAGCGCGACGCCATAGTCCTCCAGTGCCAGATTTTTATGGACGCGATTTTCGATGAACCCGGTCGCATGGTCGATCTCGCCGTCGAAGACCCAGCGGGCCAGATCGACGGCATAGATAGCGTGGTCGAGCCACGCGCCGCCCGGCACGCGCTCCGCGTCCAGCCACCAGGAAGGGCCCTGCCGACCTGGCCACGGCTGCGGCAGGCCGCCGTGCGCCACCTGATGGTAGGTCACGGGCTGCCCGACGGCCCCCTCCTGCACCAGTTGTCGCAGAAACTGCACGCGGCCCGTCAGCCGCTGCATCCCCTCGAACGAGCCGTAGAAGCGCCCTGCTTGCTCCGCCTGCGCAATCACGCCGTCCAGTTCCGCCAGCGTGCGGGCGGGCGGCTTTACGGACAGCACGTGCTTCCCGGCGGCCAATGCCTGCTTCGCGAGGGCAGGGGCGGCGTCCGTCGGCGCGCAGATCGCGACCAGCGTCACGTCCTCCCGCCCGAGCAGAACGGAGGGGTCCTCTGTCACGACAGAGCCGGGATATTTGACCTGCATCTCTTCGCGACGCCCCGGGTCCGCGTCGCAGATGCCGACGAGCGGCGCCTCGGCGGATTGGGCGGCCTGATCGAGAACGCCGAAGGCGGTGTACCAGTGGTCGAGTCCGATGACGGCGATACCGAAGGGCATGATCAGTCCTCCATCCCGGCGGGCATGTCGTCGCCGCCGCCGCCGGCTCCCCCGCCGCCGGCCTCTTCTTCCATCGCCTCTTCCATCATCTGCTCGAAGTCCTCGCCTTCCATGTCCTCGCCCATCTCGCCGGCCATCTCCTTCATCAGGCGGCGCATCTCCCGGGGGTCCTCCAGGTCGGCGCTGTCGGCCCGGTCGGCCAGCGCGTCCATGGCCTCGTCCTCGGAACGGACGCGGGCGAAGCGCGAGACGAGCTTTTTCAGGTCGGTCCCGCCGCATTTGGGGCAAGCAGGCGGCTGTGCGTCCGCGACCACCCCGACCAGGGCGGAAAACTTGCGGCTGCACGCGTTACATTGGAACTCGAAGATCGGCATGGGTTTCCTGACGGACTATGGGGACTCGGCTTCCTTGGCCCCGGCTTCCTCTGCCGGCATCTTGATGGGCTCGACCTTGTTGACGTCCAGCAGGTCGAACTGCCACGAGATGCGGTTCCCGTCGGACATGGCCGCCTTCGCGCTGTAGCGGACGATGTGGCCGCCTTTCTGCGCGAGCCAGAGGTCGGCTTTCATGGAGCCCTTGACGTAGTACCCGTTCATCGGCGGCTGGTCGAAGCGATAGCGGTCGGCCACGATGTCGTTCACGGTCTCGCCGCGGGCGACCAGCCGCCCCGTGCGGAAGCCCGTGAGGTCCGCGACATCGGCCGGCGTGAACGGGTCGTTGAAGCCGGCGAAGGTCGAGACCTGCCCGTTCATCTGGCTGATCATCCGCTCCTGCCCCGCCACGCGGAAGGCGGCGATGTCCACGTTCAGCGTCTTGTTGCGCTGCTGGTAGTGGAAAGTCTGATCGCCCGTCGCCCGGACGATGGCGCGGGTGTAGTCCGTGGTGTCGGTGGCCTGCCCGTCCTTGTTATGGACGACGTAGCGGTAGCGGACGCGGTAGCTGTCCAGCGGCCCCAGGCCCTTTTCCGCCCGGCGCAGGTCCAGCGAGCGCGGTGCATTCGCACCCGGCTTCTTCGGGGCGGGTTTCTTCGTGGTCGGCGCCGCCGCAGACCACGTCCCGGCCCCCAGGAGCGCGAGGGAAGTCAGGGCGACAACGATGTGACGGTTTTGTATCATGGCAAACTTCCTTTTCGACGACGCAGAGCACCGCCGCAATGAACTGGAACCATGATAGACCAGGGGTGTGTGCAAAACGTGAGCAAGGAAGCGCATTACTGGAGGTGATCTCGACAAACGTTTCGGCGCAATCACGGTTTCTTCCTGCCACCGAGTTCATGCGGGCTCACATAGAACGGCCAGGTGCCCTGCACCCGTACGAACGAGGATTAACGTAGACTCCGAACCGGCCCCGGAAAGTCCCAGTTCCCGCGCGACGGCGTCCGGCTCTTTGGGGAAGTGGCGCTTCTTGACGACAAGCCGCCCGATGCCGCGCTCCCGGAGCCGATCTCGCAGAACGCGGGGCCGGTACGGCAGAACGTCGAGCACGCGGTACGACGAGACGAGGCGCGGCGCGCCGGGCCCGTCTGAGGTCAAATACGCATCGCCCGCGTCGAGCAACGCTGCGTCCATACGCACGGCGAGGCCGCCCAGTGCGCCCGCACGATGGATGGCCGGGTCCGGGTCGTGGACGAACCGGCCGGGCGGCGCGACGGCGGGAAAGTCTTCGGACGCCGGCAGGACGATGCGCTCCGGGAGCAGTACAGCGGATCGCGCAGGGTTGCCCCCCCCGGTCGCCTCGCCGAACCACAGCGCGGCCTCCTTGCACTCGCGCTGCTCGGACAAGAACTCCACGCACCCGCCGAGAGCAGAGAGCACGTCGTCGGGGAGCGCGGGCGACAGCTTCACGCACCCGCCCCGCACCCGTCCGCGCGCCGCGTCGAGAAAGGAGAGCGGCGGCTCATAGCGGTCGGCGTGGGCCGACACGCGCCGGCCGCCTTCCACGCGCCGCGACGGGTCCCAGAACAGCGCGTCCGCTTCCCAGTCCAGTGTCGTCACGTCGCCTTCCCGGAACGTGATGCGGTCTTCGACGCCGCGCCCGGCGGCGTTGGCGCGCGCGAAGACCAGGCGCGCCGGGTCGCGGTCGATGGCGGCCACCTGCGCCCCCGCTTCAGCCAGCGCGAGGGCGTCGATCCCGACGCCGCAGCCCAGGTCGGCGACCCGCCCGAACGGGGCGAGCCGCGACGCGTGGTAGGCGGCAAGGACCGGCGACGTCGCCTGCGCCAGCGCCTCGCCCGTGAAGAACAGGCGGGACGCATCGGGAAAGCGCGGGCGGGCGCGGCGCCGCGCCTCGACCACGTCCACCGCCCCGGCGGCGATCTCGGGAGCCAGTCCCCGCTTGCGGAGCGTGAGCACCCGCACCGGCGCGTCGCCCGACAGCGCGGCCACCTCGTCCAGCAGCCGCCCGCCTTCGTCCGAAACCAGAAACCGTGCCGTCGACTCGTCCACGGTTACAGGTATACCCGCCCGGCGTCACCACCGTCCCTGCTCGTAGCGGCGCCTTCCCGTATCTGCTATACTGAGATTGTGAATCATCGGCGGCACAACCAGTTCGCCTTGTTGGCGGGTCTGCTCTTCGCGCTGTCGCTCCTGGCAGGCCGGCAGGCCCCCTTGTGGCGCAACGCCGACGGCACGCTCTGCCACACCTGCACGTTCGCGTCGGACCGCCACGCCGACGATTGCTGCGATACGGGCAACGCGGCCGCCGTTTCCCGCGACTGCCGCGACTGCTGCATCGCGAGCGGCGAAGACACCACCTCGCCGCAGCGCGACCGGCACCGGACCCTGTTCGTTTCGACGCCGCCCGCCACGCCGCGTGTCGGAGCCGCCGCCGTGCCGCGGTTCGTGGAGCGGGCCGCCGACTACATCTTCCCGCTTGTCCACGCGGTACGTTCGACGCCGCGCGGCTCCCCCGGTCTTCGCGCTCCTCCGTTCTCCGGCTGAACCCGCTTTCCGTTCATCCAACAGACTTCCAGAACCGGAGGAGACATGAAATCCCTGTTTCGGCGCGCCGCGTGGCTTCTGCCCGCGTGCGCCGCCTTTACGCTCACCGGCGCCGCCGCACACGCGGCGCAGGACGAGCAGACCACGCCGCCGACCGCGACGCGCCCCCGTCCCGCGCTGCCCCCGTGAACGGGGTGACCGGGCGAAGGCTCCCCGCTCCGTGCGAGCGGCGTTCAAGGACAGTGGCAGTTCAGCCAGCGGTACGTCGACACCGCGGAGAAGCGCCCGCGGCTGCGGACGACGCTGGACTATCGGGTGACGCCCAGGCTCCAGCTCGGGCTCGAATACAACGCCGCCATCGGCGAACTCGATCTGCGCGGTAACTGGTTCCTGCAGACCGAGACCGACACGCGGCCCGGACTGATCGCGGGCTTCAGC
>CADCTO010000515.1 GCA_902805585.1 uncultured Armatimonadota bacterium
GGTTTTGGCGCGTGGCTCTGGACTGGTGCTGGTCCTCTCTGGCGCAAACGTTCTTTGTTTGCCTCTGGCTCTCCGAAGCTCTGATGATGGTCGAGTAGCTCGGCCATTCGGCTTTGCCCTCACAGATCCGGGCAGGCGGTTTTCCCGCACCCGGCTCTTCCCGGAAGTCACCCGCATTGAGCCGCTCGGGGTGTCCAGGGGTGTGTGATCCGAGGTGGCGGCAAGGGCAAGCACGCGGTCAGGGCCTCGAACCAGTCCCAGCCCATACGCCGGCTCTTCTGGCTCCGCCGCCGCAGGCAGTTGAACCAGATGCGCCGGATATCTTGCCGGAACGCGTTCAAGGAGCGCCAGTTGTGTGGCAGGCCGAAGTAGCCGTAATGGCCGCGCAGGATGCTGGCGTACCAGCGATGCTGCTCGGCCAGCGGCGTGTGCATCAGTCGCCACGCTTCCTGGCGCACCGCCGTCAGCTTGCGCGTCAGGCGATGGCTCTGCGTCTTGTGCTTGACGATAAACCGGCCGTCTCGGGTCCGCCCGCAATAGTGGGTGAACCCGAGGAAGGCGAAGGTTTCCGGACGCCGCTCACCACGCTTCTCCCGGGTCGCGGCCGCAAAGCGACCGAACTCGATCAGGCGCGTCTTGTCCTCGTGGAGCGACAGACCGAACCGGGTCAGCCGTTCCTTGAGTTCCGCCATCATCCGTCGCGCGTCGATCGAGCTCTCGAATCCGATCACGAAGTCGTCGGCATAGCGCACGATCGAGACCCGACCACGCGCGTGGCGGCGACGCCATTGATGGACCCAGAGATCGAGGACGTAGTGCAGGACGATGTTGGCCAGCAGCGGGCTGATGCCCGCGCCTTGCGGCGTTCCCCTGTCCGTCTCGTGCCATTCACCGCTCTCAAGGATCCCGGCTTCGAGCCACATCCGGACGAGCCGGAGAACCCGATGATCGGCGATCCTGTGCGCCAGCATCCGAAGCAGCCACGCGTGGTCGACCGCGTCGAAGAAGCTTCGGATGTCGGCATCGAGCACCCAGTTCACGCGTTGGCTCATGATCGCCGTGTGGAGCGATGACAGAGCCTGGTGCGGGCTGCGCCCTGGCCGGAAGCCGTAGGAGAACCCGAGGAAGTCGGCCTCGTAGACGGCACTGAGCGTCTCAGCCACCGCGCCCTGGACGATCTTGTCCTCCAGGGTCGGCACGCCGAGCGGACGCTGGCCGCCATCGGCTTTCGGGATGTAGACACGCCGAACAGGTTGTGGCCGGTAGCGCCCGGTGTGGACCCGTGTGCAGAGGTCCCGGAGATTGACCTCCAGATCCCGCTCGTAGTCCGCCACCGTCATCCCATCGACTCCCGCGCTGGCCCGCCGCTTCTGACGCCGGAACGCCCGTTCGAGCGCCTCGACGTCGACGTGATGCAGCAGGGCCGTGAACCGGGTCTGGACGGCCGCGTGGGCCGCCGCGTTCACCCGTGCGAGGTTGAATGGCAAGGCAGCCCGGCTCTGCGTCCGGACCCGGCCACCCTCGCGTGGGCTCCTTCCGGGCTGGTCCCTTCCCTCAGCGCGTCTCGTGTCCTTCGACGGCGTCATCGGTACTATGAACCAGTCCGACTCCCGACCTCAGCTCGGATGGCAGCTCCGGCAACGCCTCGCCACCCTCCCCCGCCGGAGACCCATCCGGCGGCCCCGGTCGGGCCTCTCATGTTCCGACGCATGCTGTTCGTGCGTGATGCGGCCTTCGACCCCGGCGAAGCGACGCCGTCTCGCGTAGCGACGGCGCACGTGCTGCCTTCGAGGCTGGGAACCCTCTCGGCCTTCGCGATCTTCCACATTTCGAGGCTCAATCCCGCACCCCACACGACCCCTGTCTACACTTCGGACCCCGCGTTACCGCGACGCCCGCCAGACTCGGTCCCGGCCTGCCCGCTACGGCTTTGGCCGGATGAGACTTTCACTCATAGGCACTCGTCAGCTTGGCATGACGTACTCCCACGGGGTGGTGTAGGAGCGTCGGTTCTCGGCAGGGTTCCGAGGGTTCTCAGGCGGCCACGGCGGACAACCTGAGCACGGGATATCGCTCAAGGTGCCGAGGCTTTCCAGGCTCATGTAGCGGCGGGAGACCGCCCACTCGTCGGTTTGCTCCAGCATCAGCGCGCCGACGAGGCGGACGACAGCCCCTCCCACGATGTTGCCGATTGGGCGGCAAGGTGCCACGCGGCTGGCTCGGATCTGAACCTGGGATGGTGCCTCCATCGGCCGGGGGAGGCGCGCCCGGGATGCGGAACACCACCTCCACCTCCTCGCGATCGATCTCGATCCGACGCACGAGGGCGCGGATGATCTCCCGCCGGCCATGCCAGTCCAGGCCATCCAGACCGGCGCGAACCCGGCCTGCAAACTCCTCCAGACGTCCGATCACCAATTGCAGACTGCGCCGGGCCTCATGCGCCGCGAGGGCCGCGTCCCGCTCCGCCTGCAGCCGCATCAAGCGCTGCTTGAGCCCAGCCAGCCTCGGTCTGAACTCGTCGGCATCGATCACCTCTTCGGCGTAGCTGTCGATCAGACGGTCCATGCCGCGGCGCAGGCGAGCCATCTGCCGCTCCAACCCATCTACGTCCTCGCGCGCCCGGCCGTCCCGCGCCGCCGCCGCGCGGCGCTCGTGCTCGGCCGTCACCCGCCGGGGGTCGTCCAGCACCGCCTCGACCTGCCGCCACACCGCCTGCTCCAGCTTGTCGCTGCGCACGGAGCGGTTGCTGCAGGGCGCCTGGCCGCCGAACTTGTGTCCGTCCGTGCCCGTGCAGCGATAATAGCCGTAGTCGGCCGGTTGCCGGCCCCCGACGACGCCCCGCGCCATTTTGCCGTAGAACGCATAGCCGCACTGGCGGCACACCACGAGGCCCTGCAACAGCCAGCCGGGCCGGCGCCGCCCCTCGCGCTTGCGCCGGCGGTTCTCATCGAGTTGCGCCTGCACGGCCTCGAACACGCCAGGGTCCACGATGGCCGGCACCGGGATGGCGATCCACTCCTCCGGTGGCACCGGCCTGGATGACCCGGAGGGGTTGCGCGGCGGACAGGACTGGCCGCGGATGGGGCGCAGTCGAGCCTGCGTGGGCGGAATCGCGCGGGTGCGGCCGAACATGGCCGTGCCCTGGTAAGCCGAGTTGCGGAGCATCCCGCACAGCGTGGTCGCGTCCCAGGCCTCCAGCCCGGTGCGGGTCGGGCAACCGAGAGCCTGCAGCTTGCGGCAGGCCTCGCGTAGGCTGATCCGCTCGACGCCAACCCAAGTGAACACCTGCCGCACCACCCGCGCCTCGTCCTCCAAAACCTCGACTCGGGCGACGTCGCCCGCGGCGTGTCGGCCGATGTAGCGGTAGCCGTAAGGGGCACAGGATAGCGCGCTGACGGCTCCGGCCAGGGCGGCGTGGCGCCGCCCGCGCCGGCTCCGCTCCAGGATGCGGGCGCGTTCATATTCGGCGATCACGCCCTGCACCTGCAGGAGCAGATCGTCTTCGGCCGAACCGCCGATGGCGCGGTTGAGGAACACGACCTCGACACCGGCGCGGCGGAACTCCTCCATGAGCAGCACCTGATAGGCATAGCGCCGCGCTAGCCGGTCGGGCGCGTGCACGTAGACGCGGTCCATCTCGCCCACGGCCACCGCATCGCGCAGGCGCTCCAGGGCCGGGCGCGCAAGCGTCGCGCCGCTGCGGCCCTCGTCCACGTAGGCGTGATCCGGGCTGATCGCGGCCGCGTCGGCTTTGGCCCGTTCCTGCAGGGCCGCGAGCTGGCTGGCCACCGTGTTGCCGCGTGCTTGGCCGTCGCTTGATACGCGCGCGTAGAGGGCCGCCGTGATCCTATCCACGTTCAGCCCTCCTGGGCATCGGCTGGTCCGCGGCTCCTGCCGGGCCGGTCAGGCTCTCGCCGCAGACCATCGTGCGTGTCGGGCGGCGCGGGATCGGGACCAGGCGCTCGTAGACCTCGGCCAGGCACTGCGGAGCGATCCGGGCGGCCTCGAACGAAACCCGCGTGATTAGTTCGGGAGGCTTGCTGCGCCGGGCCATGGGCGCGCTCCTCGGGTTGCCCAGCGGCGCCCCGGTCTGGGCCAGTCAGCAGGCCGGTGCGAAACCCCTCTCCATAGTGCGCCCTAAGGCCCTTCCGATCCAGAAGCGCCCTCCACCCGAAATCGGCAACATCGTGGGAGGGGCTACGGCCGGCTCGTTCGGGAAGATGCCGACCACGTCGGAGCGGCGCTTGATCTCGCCGTTGAGGCGCTCAAGCGGGTTCGTGGACGCAATCTGGGTCCAGTGCTCACGCGGGAAAGCCATGTAGGCGAGCACCTCGTCCCGTGAGCCGTCCATCAGCTCGGCAAGCCTGGAGAAGCGCTCGCGCAGCGTGTCGGCCACCTGCTTCCATTGAGCATGGGCCGCCTCGGCCGTGTCCTGGGCGAAGATGGTCTTGAGCAGGGCCACGACGGCGGGCCGCTGCTTGGGCGGG
>CADCTO010000516.1 GCA_902805585.1 uncultured Armatimonadota bacterium
TGGAAGACAACATTTTCGCGAAGATCGCGCGCGGCGACGTGCCAGTCGAGGCGATCTACGAGGACGAGCACTGTATCGCCTTCAAGGACGTCAACCCGCAGGCGCCCGTCCACGCGCTCGTCATCCCGAAGAAGCCGGTGGAAAACGTCTTAGCATTGGGGCCGGAAGACCGGCAACTGGCAGGCGCAGTCCTGCTAGCCGCGGCCGAGGTCGCCCGGCGCCTAGGCGTGGCCGAATCCGGGGTCCGGGTCGTCTTCAACGCCGGCGCGGACGGCGGCCAGTCCGTTCCGCATCTGCACGCGCACGTGCTCGGCGGCCGGCACCTCAACTGGCCGCCGGGTTGATCGGCTCAAAAGAAACATGACGACAAAGCTATTCCTTCTGGCGCTTCTGCGCCGGGGTACGAAACAGGACGCTCCGAAAGAGACCATGGCAGACCGACCGGAACCGGAAGAAGAAAAGTTCGTATCGCGCCGCGCGTTCTTGCGGCGCGCGAGCAAGACCGCCCTTTCGACCGGGGCGTCGCTCGTGCCGGGCATGGGTCTGGCGAAGGCGGCGCTCCTGGCGAAGGAGGGGGCCGCGGCGAGCGCGCTTGCCGACGCCGACAGCGTGGTGCGTGAAGAGGTCACCTACCCCAGCGGCCCGGACACGATCAAGGCGACCCTGGTCCGGCCGAAGAACCTGGCGGGCAATGTGCCGGGCGTCATCGTGATCCACGAGATCTTCGGCTTGACCGACCACATCCGTGATGTTGCGGCGCGGCTCGCGCAGGCGGGTTATGTCGCCCTCGCGCCCGACCTGTATTCGCGCGAAGGCGGGGCGCCATCAACCTCTGACTTCACGGTCCTGCGCGAGTTCACCGGCAAAATCCCCGACGACCGTGTGGTCGGCGACCTGCAGGCGGGCGCTTCGTACCTGGCGGGCCGTGCCGACGTGGGCAATCGCAAGGTGGGCACGGTCGGCTTCTGTATGGGCGGGCTGTACGTGATGCTCTTCGCGGCGCAGACGCCGTCGCTGGGCGCCGGGGTCGTGTTCTACGGCCGCCCCGTGTACCGCGAGACCACGCCCCAGAAACCCACGTCGCCCATTGCCCTCATCCCGCGCCTCCAGGTCCCGCTCCAGGGCCATTTCGGCGAAGCCGACCAGAGCATCCCGCTCACGGACGTCGAGGCGCTGCGCGCCGCGGTCACGGCGACCGGCGTGCCGAACGAGATCTATACGTACAAGGATGCGCCGCACGCGTTCCACAACGATACCCGCGAATCGTACCGCGAAGCGCCCGCGAAGGAGGCCTGGCAACGGACTGTGGCCTTCTTCGAGAAGCACCTGAAGGCGTGACGATGCGAGCCGTCGAGGCACGAACGTGAGGGAGCCGTCCCTGCGCGAACTGTTGGACGTCGCGATGGATGCGGCGTACGTCGCCGGCAGGCGGACGCTGGCCTACTTCGGGACCGGTGTCCAGCCCGAGTTCAAGGCCGATGACACGCCGGTGACGGTGGCGGACCGGGAATCGGAACGCCTTTTGCGCGAACGGATCGGGCGCGCGTTTCCGGATCATGGCATCCTCGGCGAGGAGGAAGGCGAAACCCCGGGCGACGGGCCGTTCCGGTGGATCCTGGACCCGATCGACGGCACCAAGACGTTCGTCGCCGGGGTGCCGCTGTACGGGGTCCTGGTCGGGGTGGAGGCGCACGGAGAACCGGTCGCCGGGGTCATCTACCTGCCGGCGCTGGGCGAGATGGTCGCCGCCGCGAACGGTTTGGGCTGTACCTGGAACGGCCGCCCCTGCCGTGTGTCGGACGTCGACAAACTGGAAGACGCGGTGATCGTCACGTCGTCCATCACGAGCTGCCGGGCCCGTTCCGACGCTTTCGACCGGCTCGCCGGGCAGACACGCCTCCAGCGGACGTGGGGCGACGCCTATGGGTATGTCCTGGTCGCGACGGGCCGCGCCGAAGTCATGATCGACCCCCAGGTGAGCGTATGGGATTGTGCGCCGATGCTCCCGGTCCTGCGCGAGGCTGGCGGCCACTTCACGGACTGGAAGGGCAACGCGACCATCCGGGGCGGGGAGGGCGTCGCCACCAACGCGGCGCTCGCCGGGCACGTCCATCCGATTCTGCGCTCCGAGACGCGGCGGGACGGCTGAGCCCGCTGTGGCAGAGGACCTCCCACTTCTACGAACCCGGGTTCCCGGCCCCCGCTCGCTCGCGCTCGCGTCCGAACTGCGCCGCTGGGAAAGCCCGAACGTCACCTTCGTCGATCCCGAGGGCCGCTTCCCCGTGTTCTGGGAGTCGGCCCGCGACTGCCTGGTCACCGACGTCGACGGCAACACGTTCCTGGACCTGACGGCAGCCTTCGGCGTCGCGGCGGTCGGGCATACCAACCCGCGTGTGGCGCAGGCGGTCGCGGAACAGTCCGGGAAACTTATACACGGGATGGGGGACGTGCATCCCGCGGCCATCAAGGTGGAACTGGCCCGCAAGATCGCGGAGAAGACGCCGGGCGACCTGGGATTCTGCCTGTTCGGATCGGACGGGGCGGACGCGGTCGAGGCGGCCCTGAAGACGGCGCGGCTTTACACGGGCAGGTCGGGCGTCCTCGCCTTCCACGGCGGGTACCACGGCCTGACGTACGGGGCACTGGATGTCACCAGTCGGTCCGATTTTCGTACGCCGTTCGCGGGACAATTGGCAGGATTTGGCCGCCATGTGCCGTATACGGAACCACGCCAATGTCCGATGCACTGCGACGGCGAATGTACGCGAAAGTGTTTAGGTTTTGTTGAAGAAGCATTACAAGGTAAAAACATCGGCGCCCTGATCGTGGAGCCGATCCAGGGGCGAGGCGGGATCATCGAGCCGCCTCCCGGTTGGCTGAGCGGACTCCGCCAGTTATGCGACGCGCACGGTGTGCTGCTCATCGCCGACGAGATCTTCACCGGCTGGGGCCGCACGGGCGACTGGTTCGCCTGTGACGCCGAGGGCGTCGTCCCCGATATCCTCTGCGTCGGCAAGGCGATGGGCGGCGGGTTCCCCATCTCCGCGTGTGTGGCCCGGCCGCACATCATGGCGGCGTGGGGCGAGAGCCGGGGCGAGGCGCTCCACACGTCCACGTTCCTCGGCTCGCCGCTCGGGTGCGCGGCGGCGCTCGCGGCCATCGCCGAACTCGAAGAGCGGGACCTGCCGGGGCGGGCCCGGGTCGTGGGCGGCCACTTCAAGGGACGGCTGCGCGCGCTGGCGGAGCGCCACCCTGAAGCGATCGTCGAGGTGCGCGGCCGTGGCCTGATGCTCGGCCTGCGGTTGGCGTCTTCCTCGCTCGTCCTGCGCCTGGTCTACGACCTGCTCGCGCGCGGCCTGATCGTGCTGCCCGCCGGCCCCGGCGACGTGCTGGAGTTCGTGCCCCCGCTCACGGTCATGGAAGAGCAGATCGATTGGGCGGTCGACGAGATGGACGCGGCCCTGGCGGCGAACTGAGGCCACTGCCATCCGGCCCCGGCTACTGAACGGAGGCAAGCGAAAAACGTGCGACCTTGGTGCTGGACGAATGTCGCAAAAAAGCGGGCAGAAACACGGAACCACGCCCCGGCAAGATTGTCAGGGTAGGGAACCGGCAGGGCGCATGCGATGAAGCGGCGCTACGGATACCCCGAATAGGAATATCGCGTAGTCATGTCAGCAGATTCGGCTTCTTCGACGCGCCCCCGGGTGCGGCGCGCTCCTCAGGACGGCGGCGGCCACTACGGCACCGCACCGCGTCCGCGCGCCTCGGAGGCGCATAGCGAGACGGACCTGTATCTACGCCGCTCGTACGCCCTCATCGACCGGCTGCGCCGCGCCGTCGCCGAACGCAACCGCCCGGTCTAGCCGCACCCTTTACGCGTCCGTCTTACCCCGGATTCAGCAGCGCGTACAGCGCCTCGTGGCGCTTCCTCGCCTCGGCGTAGCACTCCACGCGCTCCGTGTCCGGCTCGCACTCCGCGGCGACGGGGAAGGCGGCCGCGTCTATCTTCCCTAGTCCCAAACGCTCCCGGGCGAGCAGGGCGGCGCCGCGCGACGACGCCTGCGCTTCGTCCGACACCAGGATCGTCTCGTCCAGCACGTCCGCCAGTATCTGCGTCCAGATCGGCGCCGCCTGCAGGCCGCCGCCGGTGCCGATGATCTGCGCGCGGGGGGCGAGCGGGCGCATCCGGTCGCGGAGGGCGGCGAACCGGAAGGCGACCGCCTCCAGGTGCGCCCGCGCGATCTCGATGGGGGTGGTCGCCGCGGAAAGGCCGGCGATCGTCGCGCGGGCGTCGTCGCGCCAGCCCGGGGCGCGCTCCCCCTGCAGGAACGGCAGGACCGTGAGTCCGTGCCCGTCGGGCGGCAGCGCGGCGAGGGCCGCGTCGATCCCGCCGGGCGGTAGCGCGGGCAGGCGCAGCGTGTCCTGGAGCCACGCCCACACGCTGCCGCCGTTCGACAGCGCCCCGCCCACCAGGAACCGGTT
>CADCTO010000517.1 GCA_902805585.1 uncultured Armatimonadota bacterium
AACAGGGGGCCGGTCCGCAGGTCCAGGCCCGCGCCGAACCGGCCGTTGACCAGGCCGTAGCGCAGTGCCGTGTCGCCGCTGGTCTGCCCGACCTGAAGGTTGAGCCGGTTCGCTTCGCTCAGGTCATACAGCCCGGCCCGGTAGAAGGCGCCTTTCTCGCGCAGCAGCGTGAAGTTGGCGTCCACGCGGAGCCGCTCCCGCTTGGTGTCGAACAGCGTGTCCACGCGGGGACCCTCCTCCTCCAGCGTTTCCGCGGGCCGCGGCCGGGGAGGCCCGGGCGTGTCGCCGCCGCCCGGCCGCCGACGCTCGCCGGGCAGGCGGATCGCCTCGATCCGCGCGCCCAGCGCCCGCACCGACTCGCTCGTTTCGCGGATGTTGGACACGGTCTGGCGGATGTCGGCCGAAAGGCGCGGGTCGCTGGTCAGGCGCTCGATGTTGCCGGCGGCCGTGTCGAGCCGCTGCGTGACGGTGCGCAGATTCGCCGTGGTCGCGGCCAGGTTCTCCTTGAGGTTCGTTTCCCTCAGCGTGTCGTTCACCTGCTCGGTGATGCCCGCCACGGCGGAGGTGGTCTCGTCGAGGTTCGTGACCAGGGAGCGGAGCGTCGCCCGGTTCTCGGCCAGCACGCCGCGCACGTCGCCGGAAAGGCCTTCCGCGTTGCGGGCGATCCGCACGCCACTTTCCGACGCAGTTTCCAGGTTCGCGATCAGCACGCGGGTCTGACCGCTCAGCAGCGTCAGCTCCCGCTCCACGCGCCGGGAAAGGCGGGGCAGGTCTTCCGTGGCGACGCGCACGTTGCGCAGCGTTTCGCGCAGGTCGCGCTGCGTCTGCCGGTTCGTCGCCATCTGCTCCACGGCGGTCACGGTCCGCCGCAGGGACGCGAGGATCGGCTGGGCCTGCGAGAAGGCCTCTTCCAGACCGGGCGAGGACTCGCCCTGCACCACCTGGTCCTCCGCGATAGGCGCCGACCTGGCCGCATCGCTGCCGGCGGGCGGCGGCACCACCCGCACGCTGGAAGCGCCCCCCAGCAGGCTGCGCGAGATCACGAAGCGGGAACCGCTCGGGATCGGACGTTCCTTTCCCACGCGCAGGCGCAGGAGCGCCGTGTTTTCCGGGGTGACTTCGACGCTCTCGACGCGGCCGATCCGGACGCCGGCCATCTGGACATCGGCCCCCGCCGTGACCCCCTGCGCGTCGGCGAACTCGGCGTCGAAGCCCAGCGTCCGCAGGTCGGTCAGGGTGCCGCGCAGGTAGGCGACGGAGAGGGCCAGAAGCGCCAGCCCCACGGCCAGCGCGATACCGACCCGCACGTAGTATCGCGTTTGGTTCATCGCGTTTGCTTATGTCCCGTCATTTCCTCAGCGCCGGCGCACCTGGATCGGACCCTGGATGTCGCCGGAGACGAACTGTTTCACGACCGGGTCCGTGGACGCCCGCACCTCGTCGGGCGTGCCGTAGATGGCGGCCTCGCCGTCGTACAGCATCAGGATCGTGTCGGCGATCCGGAAGATCGAGCCCATGTCGTGCGAGACCACGATCGACGTGACGCCGCGCTGGTCGCGCGTCTGCACGATCAGGTTGTCGATGGACGCCGCCGTGACCGGGTCCAGGCCCGACGTCGGCTCGTCGTAAAAGATCAGCTCCGGGTCGGTCGCCAGCGCGCGCGCCAGTCCGACGCGCCGGCGCATACCGCCCGAAAGCTGTGTCGGCATGCGCTTCTCGATCCCGGGCAGCCCGACCTGCTGGAGCCGCTCCGCCACCATGCGGATCAGCGTGATGCGCGGCAGCTTGCGGTTCTCGTCCCGCTTCGGGCCGCGCAAAATGCCGAAGGCGATGTTCTCGAACACGTTCATCGAGTCGAACAGCGCCGAGTACTGGAAGACCAGCCCCATCTTGGCGCGCACCCGCACCAGCTCGTCCTCGTCCATGCGCGAGATCTCGTCGTCGTCGATCCATATCTCGCCGCTGCTCGGCGTGGTCAGCCCGGCCACGCAGCGCAAAAGGGTCGACTTGCCGCTCCCCGACAGGCCCATCACGCACAAGATTTCGCCGGGCATGATGGAGAGCGTGACGCCGGACAGGATCTCCTTGCCGTCGTCGGTGGCGAAGTGAAGGTCCCGGATGTCGATTTTCGGCTTCACACCCTATCGTACCACGTGCCGGCGCCCGTCATTGGTCGAACATCAGGAACGAAAGGAAGAAGTTCGCCACGAAGATCAGCACGATGGAGATCACGACCGAGCGCGTCGTGCTCTGGCCGACGCCGGTCGCGCCGCCCTCGGATTCCAGCCCCTCGCGGCAGCCCACGGTCGCGATGATCGTGCCGAAGACCACCGTCTTGATCAGCCCCTGGTAGATGTCCGACCCGCTCGGCTGGAGGAACAGGCGGATCGACTGCACGAACGTCGAGTTCGGAACGCCCTGCGTTGCCGCCACGATCGCGCCCCCGACGAGGCCGACCAGGTCGGCGAGCACGCAGATGACCGGGAGCATGATCAGGCAGGCCAGCAGCCGGGGCACGACCAGATACTCGACCGGCGAGATGGCCATCGACCGCAGCGCGTCGATCTGCTCGGTCACCTTCATCGAGCCGATCTCGGCCGTCATCGCCGACCCGGAGCGGGCCGCGAGCACCACGCCGGTCAGGATCGGGGCGGTCTCGCGCACGATGGACAGGGCGACGATGCCGCCGACGAAGTTGCTGGCCCCGTAGTCGCTGAGCGTGCCGGCGGAATAGAGCGAAAGCACCGCGCCGGAAAAGCCGGTCGTCAGCAGCGCGATGGGGATCGAATCGACGCCGACGACGGCCATCTGGCGCACCAGGTCGCCCACGTGCACCCCGCGCCGCAGCGAGCGCAGGGCATGGCCCAGCAGGACGCCGACCTCACCCAGGTAGGCGAGTACCCCGACGACGGTGCCGCGCACGGCCCCGGCCGCCAGTTCGCCGGCCTCCTCGAAGGCTTCGACGACCTCGCCGGCCACCTCCTCGACGGCCTCAACGGCGCTCTCGATCTCGCTGAGCGGTTCGTCGCGCGCCCCATCCGCGGCCGGAGGTTCCGGATGTTTTCTGCCTGTCGGTTTCGTCGCCACGGCAATGGGCAGTATACCTCCGGGCGGCGCGGGACGTCAAACGCGGGGCGAGGGGCATACCGCGTCCACGTTTGACGTCCCCGGTACGAATGTCCTGCCGGGGCGGCCTACCCGACGGGCGTACCGGACTGGGCGGTGTGGGCGCGGAAGGCGTCGATGAGGCGGCGGGTGACGGGACCGGGGGCGCCGCTCCCGATGACCCGGTCGTCGAGCGAGACGGCCGGGATGATCTCGGCGGCCGTGCCCGTCAGGAAGCACTCGTCGGCCGTGTACACGTCGTAGAGCGTCAGGTTCTCCTCGCGCACGGGGATGCCCGCCTCCCCGGCCAGGTCCATCGCGGCCTGGCGGGTGATGCCTTTGAGACAGCCGGCGGAAGGGGGCGGCGTGGCGATAAGGCCGTCCTTGACCACGAACAGGTTGTCCCCCGTCGCCTCGGCGACGTAGCCCTGCGCGTTCAGCATCAGCCCCTCGCCCGCGCCGACGCGGTTCGCCTCCATCTTGGCCAGGATGTTGTTGATGTACTTGCCCGTGCACTTGATGCGCGGGTCGATGGCGTCCGGCGACGGCACGCGCGTGGCGCACGTCACCATCGTCAGGCCCTTCTCGTACAGCTCGGGCTTATAAAGGGCGAGCTGCTGCGTGGAGATGACCAGCCGCGGCTTCGTATCGATGTGCGACGGGTCGAGCCCCAGGCCCGTGCCGCGCGAAAGCGTGATGCGGATGTAGCCCTGGGCGTGGTCGTTGCGCCGGCACGTTTCGAGCACGGCGGCGCGCACGGAATCCAGTGTCAGCCCCTCGGTGTGGAAGGCGAGCGCGCGAGCGGAGAACAGGAGGCGCTCCAGGTGCGGGTCGAGCCGGAAGGCGCGCCCCCCGTACACGCGGACGCCCTCGAAGACGCCGTCGCCGTACAGGTAGCCGTGGTCGAACAGCGGCAGGCTCGCCTCCGCCTTGGGCACAAACTCACCGTTGATGTACACCACCTCCGCCACGCCGCGCACCTCATTTCCGGGGTTCTGATGCGAAAGTATAGCACAGGGGCGGGGGCGAGGCAAGACGGGCCAAGCCGGCGCCCGGCGACGGTAACTCCACTTGCGGGGCCGACCGGCCGCCGTTCCGGTCCCCGGTCCTTCGATCTCCCGCGCCTCGCGCCGGGTGATGGGGCGCTGCCCGCCGTGGCGTACGTGCATCGGGGCCACTGTGGGCGCGTCCTTTATACACCTAGCGCGGCAGGCGTGGGTAAGCGGGGAACCACCCCCGCGCTGCCGGAGGTATGGCAGGGGGAGGTGCCGCATGGCGTGGGTCTTTCTGGTCATCGCCGGTCTGTTCGAGGTGGCGTGGGCCATCGGGCTCAAGTACACGCAGGGGTTCACGCGGCTCTGGCCGAGCGTGGCGACC
>CADCTO010000518.1 GCA_902805585.1 uncultured Armatimonadota bacterium
TGGCCCACGGTGCGCGTATCGGGCGTCAGGTACTTTCGCGCCACCCGCTGCACGTCGGCGGCCGTGACCCTGCGGATCAGGGGCAGGTATTTCTCGGTGTAGCGCCAGTCGCCGCGCACGGCGTAGCGGCCCAGCACGTCCGCCTGCGCCGGGATGGAGTCGCGCTCGAAGACGAACGACGCCTCGATCTGGTTGCGCGCGCGGGCCAGTTCCGCGTCACTCACGGGGCCCTTCTGGAGTTTCTCCACCTCGGACAGCAGCGCCTTCTCCAGATCCGGCGCGGTCTTCTTCTGCTGTGCGGTGGCGCCGAGCAGCATCAGGTAGGGGTCCGTGTGGTCCGGGTTCGTCGCGTACGCCTCGGCCGCGGTCCCGGTCTCGACCAGCGCCTGAAAAAGGCGCGCCGACCGGCCGCCGGAGAGCACGGTCGAGATGACGTCGAGCGCGTAGTAATCGGGGTGGCCGAAGCGGGGTATGCGGTACCCGATCAGCACGCGGGGCGTGGTCCCTTCGCGCCGCACCACGACCCGGCGCTCGCCCCGCTGCGGCGGCTCCGGCGTGATGTAGCGTTTCCGGACCGGGCGCGCGGGGATCTTGCCGAAGTGCCGGCGCACCAGCGCCATGGCCTTGTTCGTGTCGAAGTCGCCCACGAGCACCAGGATGGCGTTGTTGGGCACGTAGTAGTTCCGGTAGTAGGCGAACATCTCGTCGCGCGACACGTTCTCGACGTCGGCGCGCCAGCCCAGAACCGGCCAGCGGTACGGGTGCGCCTGAAACGCCGTCGCCATCACCGCGGTATAGAGCAGGCTGTCCGGTGAGTTCTCGTCGCCTTCCAGCTCGGAGCGGACGACCGTCATCTCGCGCTTGTGCTCGGCGGGATCGAACACGGAGTTGACCATGCGGTCCGCCTCGATCTTGAGCGCCAGGGGCAGGTTATCCCTCGCCAGCGTCTCGTGATACACGGTCAGATCGTCGGTCGTGTACGCGTTGATCTCCGCTCCCACGCGGTCGAACGCCCGGTCGATGTCGCCGGGCTTGAGCGTCGTCGTGCCCTTGAACAGCATGTGCTCCAGCAGGTGGCTCATGCCGGTCTGGCCCACGCCCTCGTTGCGCGAGCCGACCTTGTAGAAGACCATGACCTCGACCACCGGCGCCGAGTGGACCTCCTTCGTCAGCACCACCAGCCCGTTCGGCAGCCGCGTCTCCACGACGACGTTTTCCGGCGCGGCTTGCAGTGGACAGGCGCCCGCGCCGCAGAGGAGGAAGAGGAAGAAGGCGAGCAGAAACCGGCGGGGCAGGCGGTTCAAGGAACGGCGCTCCTTTCCGCGGCGGCAGAAGCGGCGCGGGTCCGGTCCCACGCGGGTTCGTCCTGCCACGTTTCCCGTGAGCGCGCCTCCTTCGCGGCCCGGTGCCACAGGCACAGCAGCAGGCCGACCACGCCGCCGAAGGTGTCGAAAACGACATCGGCGGCGGCGGCCCCGCGCGTGGGTTCAAAACTCTGGTGGTACTCGTCGCTCGCGGCGTACAGCACGCACAGCGTGAAGGGCAGGAAGACGTTGCGGTTCCGGAACGCGGGGCTGCCGAAGGCGACGGCGCGGTACGCCAGGATGGCGAGGATGGCGTATTCCGTCACGTGCGCCCCCTTCCGGAGGTTCCAGTCGATGCGATCGACCTGCGCGGGCGTGAGACGCCCCGCGAGTCCCGGCGCCAGGCGGCTCAGGATGCTCCGCACGCCCGCCCTGGTGTTCTCGGCGGAAGCGGCGTCCGTCGAGAAGCCGAAGATGACCGCCATCCAGACGATCAGCGGGCCGACGTAGTACACCGCTCGGGCGGCGGAAGTACGGGATTTCACAAGGATGATTATACCCGAAACGGTACGGCGGGCCGGGAACCGGCCCGCCATCGCTTCCTTGTCTGGTAAACAGATGTGTGATATAATAAGTCATAGCTGTTGGTAGCAGGAGAAGGTTATGAACACACACGTTTCGGAAACAATGACCAACAAGGAGATGGCCGCGGTCCTGTTCAACATCGGCACGATGCTGCGCAAGCAGGGCAACCGGAACCCGTTCCGCACCGCCGCCTACGAGCGCGGCGCGCGGGCATTGATGGGGCTGGCCGCCGAGGCCGGCGCGATCCTGCAGACCGAGGAGACGGTGCCGTTCCGGCGGCGGGCGCACATCGGCAAGAAACTGCAGGCCAAGATCCGCGAGATGGCCCATACCGGGCAGCTCGACCAGTACCGGCAGATGGTGGCGGAGCTTCCGCCGCACATCGCCGGCCTGATGGAAGTCCCGGGCGTCGGGCCGAAGACCGCGGAGCACATCTACCAGACACTTGGTGTCGGGACCGCGGCCGAACTGGTCCGGGCCGCCCGCGACGGCCGTTTGCGCCTCGTCCGGGGTTTTGGCCCCAAGCGGACGGCGGCCGTCGCCGCGCTCGAACTCCCGGACGTCCCCGCCGAGCCGGCACGCGGTTCGGCGCTGCCGCAGATCAGCCTGTTCGACCTGCCGCAGGCGGCATAAAGCCGCAGGTATACTAATCCTGCCGTCCGGTCCCGGCCCCCGACAGAGGACCGACGGAACAGGAGTTGGACACATGCACCGCAGTCTGGCTTTGCTCTTCTGTTTCTTCGCGCTGCCTTCGACTTCGCCGAGTCCGTCAGCCGCCGCCGCCCCGGCAGCCCCTGCGGCGAATGCCGCGCCGTCGTTCACCCGCCAGCGGGACGTCGTCTACGGGCGCAAGCACGGCATGGCGCTGACCATGGACGTGTTCACGCCGTCCGCGAACGCCAACGGGGCGGCCGTTATCTGGGTGGTCAGCGGCGGCTGGGTCTCGGCGCACGAGGCGATCGGCGAACAACCTTTGGCCGGACCGATCGGCGCGTTTCTCCAACGCGGCTACACCGTCTTCGCCGTGGTGCACGGAAGCCAGCCGCGATTCACCATCCCGGAGATCCTCCAGGACATGCACCGGGCCGTCCGCTATATCCGCCACCACGCTGCCGCCTACAAGATCGACCCAAACCGCATCGGCATCACGGGGGGATCGGCCGGCGGGCACCTTTCGCTGATGCAGGGAACGGCGGGCGCGCCGGGCGACCCGAACGCCAAAGACCCGGTCGACCGGGCGTCGAGCCGGGTGCAAGCGGTCGCCTGCTTCTTCCCGCCGACCGACTTCCTGAACTACGGGCAAACAGGCGCCAAAGCCCTGGGCCGCGGCGTCCTGAAGAACTTCTACCCCCCGTTCGCGTTCCACGACTTCGATCGGGCGCGCGGGGAGTTCGTCCCGGTGACGGACGAGGCCCGTATCGCGGAGATCGGCAGGCAGATCTCTCCCATCACGCACGTGACCCCGGACGACCCGCCCGCGCTGATCATCCACGGCGACGCCGACTCCCTGGTGCCCATCCAGCAGGCCGAGGTGATCGTGGCAAAGTTCAAGCAGGCCGGCGTTCCGGCGGAACTGGTCGTGAAAAAGGGCGCCGCCCACGGGTGGCCCGGCATGGACAAAGACCTGGCCGCCATCGTCGACTGGTTCGACAGGCACCTCGCAAAGGAGTGACCGGCACGGGCCGGTGTCAGGCGGCGGGCGGCGCGACGCCCACCGCCCGCTGCACCGCCCGCCGCATCGCCTCGACAGGGGGGCGCACGATCCCGGTCCAGCGCGCGAACGCGAGCGCGCCCTGCTGCACCAGCATCTCCACGCCGTTCTGGACCCCGCAGCCGCGAGACCGTGCCAGCGCCAGGAGGCGCGTCTCGTGCGGGTTGTAGATGAGGTCCGTGACGAACAGCGGCGGGTTCAGCACGTCGGCGGGCACCGGCGGCATCTCCGTCTCGTGGGGGTGCATGCCGACGCTCGTCGTGTTGACGAGCACCGCGGCATCACCCAACTCCACCCGCAGCGCCTCCTCCGTCAGTGGGCACCACCCGACGGAGAACTCCTCCGCCAGCGCCCGGGCCCGCTCCTCGCCGCGGTTGGCGACGACGACCTGAGCACCGGCCTGGGCCAGCGCGTACACCACCGCCCGCGCCGATCCGCCTGCCCCCAGCACCACCACCTTCCGCCCGGCGACCTCCACGCCTGCCACAGCCAGCGCCGCCAGAAATCCCGGCCCGTCCGTGGAATCGCCGACGAGCCGTCCGCCCTCGTTCGCGACCGTGTTCACCGAGGCGATCACGCGAGCGCGCTCGGAAACCTCGTCAAGATGCGGCGCGACCGACTCCTTGAGGGGCACGGTCACGTTCACGCCGGCCATGCCCAGCGCGCGGACGCCCGCGAGCGCCGCGCCGAGATCATCCGGGGGGACCTCGAACGGGACGTAGACCCAGTCCATCCCGAGCGCCGCGAAGGCGGCGTTGTGCATCGGCGGGCTGGCCGAGTGCCGGACCGGATAGCCGAACACGCCCACCACCCGTGTTGTTCCCCGAACTGCCACCAGACCACCGCCGTCATCGCTCACGTTTCTCGGACCCCCGGTTTCA
>CADCTO010000519.1 GCA_902805585.1 uncultured Armatimonadota bacterium
CGGCCGGTCCGCTCGCGACGGTCTGCATGCGGGCTGCGGTTGTGGGCGCCGTCCCGACGGAGACGCACCACTGCAGAGCGACGACCAGGCCGGCGGCGCAGGCGGCGATGGCGTTCCGTGACGCGGACGAAAGGGGCCGCCGCATCGCGCCCTGAGCGCTCAGGATCTGCTCGATGCGCTGCCCCACGCTGGAGCGGAACGGGACCACGCTCGCGCCCGCCGCCCGTTCCCAGCGCGGCGCCAGCATGTGCTCGGCCAGGCGCAGCAGGCAGTCGGCGTAGGCGCGGCGCGAGCATTCCTGCTCCAGCACCGACTCGTCGCAGGCCTCTTCGCTGGCCTGCTCCATCCGGCGGCACAGCGCCCACACCAGCGGCTGCGGCCAGAACACGGCGCAGGCGACCCGGCCCAGAAGATTCCAGCCGCAGTCGCGGCGGGCCAGATGCGTCAGCTCGTGTGCCAGTATGGCCCGCAGCGCGTCGCCGCTCCAGTCGTCGGCGTAGGAGGCGGGCAGCAGGATCATGGGCGCGCGCAGCCCGGTGATGAACGGGGCGCGGATGTGCGCGCTGGCGCGGAGCTGCGGCGGCTCGACGCCCAGGCGCCGGCTCAGATCGTCCAGCGGCCCGACGAGCGACGGATCGCGGACGGGCCGGCTGTGCCGGCGCAGGCGCCCGATGTGCAGGTAACAGACGCCGAGCCAGCCGAGCCCGAGCAGGGCGCCCGCGAGCCAGAGGGCGGCCGGGCCGACATAGAGCCCGCCGATCAACGGGACCGGGATGCGCCAGCCCGCCGCGCCCGGCGCGGCGTGGGCGGGACCGGTCTCGACGAGGGGGCGCCCGGCGGGCGCGGCAGGGTGGTGGCCGGGGGGCACGGCCGCAGGCAGCGCCACGTCCCACAAAGGCTCCAGGCGCCCGTACAGGAGGACGAACAGGACTGTCCCGAGCGCCACCGCCGCGAGCGTCGTCCGGTAGACGAGCGACCGCACGGCCGGCCCGCGCCCCCGGAGAAGGCGCCCGGCGAAAAGGCCGAGGGCAAGAAGAAGGGTGGACTGGATCACCAGGCTGAAGCCGGCCTCCAGGAAGCGCCGACATCCGTCGGCGAGTGCGGCGTCGAACCCGGAGAAGCCGGTCATTTCTTCCCCTCCTTGTCGATCAGGGTGCGGAGCCGGCGCAGCTCGTCGGGCGAAACGGATTCGCTCTTGAGCAGGTGGGCGACCATGCCGTACACCGAGCCGCCGAAGATGCGCGTCAGCAGATCCCGGGTGACCGTTTCGGTCACTTCGGACTCCTGATAGAGCGGGCGGAAGACGAAGGTCCGCTCCACGATCTCGTGCGTGACCGCCCCCTTGGCTTCCAGTTTGCGCAGCAGGGTCTGGACGGTGCTGTGCGCGATGGGGGACGTCTTGCTCAGCTCGTCGGTGATGTGGCGGGCCGTCGCGCCGCCGCTCTGCCACAGGACCTGCATGATCTGCAACTGCACCTTGCCCAATCGGGGGGCTGCCATGGACGCTCCACCTCCGGGGTCGATCTACCGCAGTAGACGAAAGTAGGGAGAGTTTACCAGGGTAGACAGGCGGTGTCAAGAGGCTGCGCGAAAAACCTGTGAAGGTGCCGGGAGGGCGCAGCGGTCCCCGTCGCCGGGTTGCCAAGCGCCGGGGCTTTCGGCTATACTATGCCGCATGGCGACCGGTGCGGAACAGGCGTCGACGAGCAGCGACGCGGCGGACGGGGGAGGGCGCCCCGGCAAGGTGCGGGCGGAGCTGACGCGCCTGTCGCGCCTGTCGCAGGTGGCCGTCAGCGGCGGGCCGGTCGGGGGGCTGCTCGCCGACGTGGTCGAGGAGGCCGTGCTGGCGACCGGGGCCACGCGCGGGTTCATCGCGCTGGCCGAGGTCGAGACCGGCGGGCTCGAGATCGTGGCGACCGCGGGCGCGGGCTGGACCGACGAGACGCGGCGCGACCGGCTCGCGCGCAGCAAGGTCGACGGCGGCACGATCACGGCGCGCGTGGCGACGACCGCCCGCGCGGTGCGGGTGGACGACCTGTCGTCCGTGCCGGACTACGAGCCCTTCTTCTGCGACGTGCGCTCCGTGCTGGCCGCGCCGGTGGCCCGGCCCGGCGAGCGCGTCCGCGGCGTGATCAACCTCGAAAGCGACACGCCGGGCGAGTTCACGCCGGACGAGGAGGCGTTCGTGTCGGTGCTGGCCGACGTCGCCGCGCTGCGCCTGGCGATGGACGACATCAACGCGCGCGAGGCGGCCCTGGTGCAGATCGGCAAAGACCTGTCCGTCGCCGGCGGCCCCGCCGCCCTGATGGAGCGGGTGGCCGACGTCTCCGCCGAGATCCTGCGCTTCGAGGACAGCTCGCTGTTTTTGATCGACCGCGCCACGCGGCGCGCGGTCCTGGCCGCCACGCGCGGGCCGCTGGCGCCGCAGGTCGGGCGGGCGGCGTACGAGATGGGCGAGGGGCTGACGGGGTGGGTGGCCGAGCACGGCGTCCCCGTGCGCATCCGCAACCCGCGCGACGACCCGCGCCACAAGGGGCTGCACCAGGAGTTCCCCACGGAGGAGATCGCCGCCTTCCTGGCCGTGCCGATCCAGACGCACACCGGCACGGTGGGCGTGCTGCGCGTGCTGCGCAAGCAGAGCATGTCGCCGTGGTTCCCGAACGATTTCACCGAAGAGGACGAGCAGGTCCTGTCGACCATCGCGTCGCAGGTGGGCGCGGCCATCGAGAACGCGCAGACGCGCGAAAAGCTGGTGCAGGCGGAGCGCATGGCCGCCTGGGGCGAGATGTCGGCCATGAGCTCCCACATGATCGGCAACCGCGTCTTCGCGATCAAGGGGGACGTGAACGAGCTGGAGCACGTCCTCCAGTCGGGCGGGGCGGCGGCGCTCCCGGCCGGCGAGATCGCCAAGCTGGTGGAAGGCATGAAGCGGGGCATCTTCCGCCTGGAAGAGCTGCTGGCCGAGTTCCGGGACTTCGTGCGCGCGACCGCGCTGACGACGCTCCCGATGGACGCGAGCGACGTCACGCGCCAGGCCGTCGAGGAGACCTTCCCCCGGCGCTGCCCGGTGGAACTCGTCGCCGAGTACGCGGGCGAGCCGCTGCCGATACAGGCCGACCCGGTGAAACTCAAGCGCGCCTTCGCCGAGATCATCGAGAACGCCGTGACGTTCCAGGAGAAGGGCGGGCGGCTGCACGTGCGGACCGGTCGCGTGTCCGCGGACAAGTCCGAGCCGTCACAGGCGTCGCTGCCGCACGGCGCGCCCTATGCGTGCGTCGAGTTCGCGGACCGGGGGCCCGGGATCCCCGCGGCCGACAAGCCCCGGATCTTCCGGCCGTTTTTCACGTCGCGCAACCGGGGCATGGGCCTGGGCCTGGCCATCGTCAAGGGGATCATCGAGGCGCACCACGGGGACATCGTCGAGACCGGGACGCCCGGCGAGGGCGCGCATTTCGTCATATACCTGCCGTTGCGCGGCGGTTAAGACCTACGAGGATAAACAACAACTATGTGCCGAATACTGGTCGTCGATGATGAAGAGGAAGTGCGCGCGGCGCTGGCCCGGCGGCTGGAGCGCGAGGGGTACGTGGTCGGCACGGCCGGCTCCGAAGCCGAGGGGCTGACGGCGCTCAAGGAGGCGGAAAAACCTTTCGACATCGTCATCACCGACATGAACATGGGGGACCCGAACTCCGGCGTCCACATCCTGGAGGGGGCGGTGGGCCGGGACGTGTTCACCGAGGTGATCGTGCTGACCGCCTACGGGAACGTCGCCAACGCGGTGGAGTGCATGAAGCGCGGCGCGTTCGACTATGTGGAAAAGAACCTGCCGGGCGTGGACGTGTTCGAGCTGCTCATCCTGAAGGTCGAACAGGCGGTGGAGCGGCGGCGGGCGTCGGTGAAGACCGTGCGCCGGCTGGAAGAGTTCCAGCGCCAGCAGAACGCGGCGGACTAGCGACGCCCGCCTGTGGGTCTTGCCGGTTTCGGGGCCGCGCCGCCGGGGCGCGGCCCTTCCCTGTTTCCCGGGGCCGGGCGCGGGGTAAGAACCTTGTGTAGCGGGCGAGGGGCGACCCTGCAGTCATCGACGTCGCGCCCCGCGCTCCGCGTCCTTTGGGAGGAACAACAACCATGGACCCTAAAAGGGAAGCACAAGAAGCCCGCGTGGACAGGGCGGTGGCCGAAGACGTCGCCGTCGGCATGGCCGCCAAGGCTACGGTAGAAGAGGCCCGCGCCAACGCCTACGCCACACGGGCCGTCGTGGAAGAAGCGCGCGCGGACAACCTCGCGACGCACAACGTCGTCCAGGGGGCGCAGCTCGACCAGACGCGCGCCCAGCGCGACGCCGAGGCCGTGAGCGGCGCCATCGCGCGCCAGGACGCCCGCAGCGCCTCGTTCGGCTTCTGGCTGCTGCTCGGCCTGGTCGCGGTCAGCCTGCTGATCGGCGCGATCTGGGCCGCGAACCGGCCGGAGCCCG
>CADCTO010000520.1 GCA_902805585.1 uncultured Armatimonadota bacterium
ACGGCGACGGCGACCGCCGTTGCCGCCGCGGCGGGCAGCCACGCGGGCGGCGCGGCGACCGGCTTCCGCCGGGTCGCCCCGCGGCGGACCGGCAGGACCCGGACGCCCCGGCGCAGCTGCTCCAGCTTCTGCCGGTCCGCCGCGGAGTCCGGGTTCAGTTCGATCACCCGCTCCAGCGACGCCTGGGCCTTTTCCAGCTGCTCGGTCTGCTCGTACAGCGACGCCAGCAGGGCATGAGCGGACGTGGAAGACGGCGCGAGCGCGGCGGCCTCTTCGGCCAGGGGGAGCGCTTCGTCGGGCCGGTCCGCTTCAAGCAGCGCGAACGACTGGGCGAGCAGGGAGGCGAGCGTTTCCTGTTTCCGCTCCTCCTCGACCCGCGCGGCCTCCTCGGCGGCCAGGACGTCTTCATCCGGGACGAGCTTCCCGCCGCATTCGCGGCAGAACTTGTTTCCGACCGGGTTGCGCGTTTTGCACTGCAAACAGATCATCGATTTCCTCACATCGTCGCGGGCTGGGTCCCGTTCGGGCCGCCGCCGTACGGCAGGCCCAGGTGCTCGTACGCGCCGCGGGTGGCGATGCGGCCGCGCGGCGTGCGGTTCAGGAAGCCGAGCTGGAGCAGATACGGCTCGTAGACGTCTTCGATGGTGTCGCGCTCGTCCTGCAGGGTCGCGGCCATGGTCTCGACGCCGACGGGGCCGCCCTCGAACTTTTCGATGATCGTCCGCAGGTACGAGCGGTCGAACTGGTCGAGACCCAGTTCGTCCACGCCCTGCATCCGCAGCGCCTCGTCGGCGATCTCGCGGTCGATACGGCCCTCGGCGCGCACCTGCGCGAAGTCCCGGACGCGCTTGAGCAGCCGGTTGGCGATGCGCGGCGTGCCGCGCGAGCGGCGCGCGATCTCTAGCGCCCCCGCCTCGTCGGTCGGCACCTTCAGGATGTCGGCCGAACGCGTGATGATGCGCCGGAGATCCTCGGGCGAGTAGAACGCGAAATAGTGCGCGATGCCGAACCGGTCGCGCAGCGGGTTCGACAGCAGGCCGGCCCGCGTGGTCGCCCCGATCAGGGTGAAGCGCGGCAGCGGCACCTTGACGGAGCGCGCCGACGGCCCCTTGCCGATCACCACGTCCATCTCGAAGTCCTCCATCGCCGGGTACAGGAACTCCTCGGCCAGCCGGTTCAGGCGGTGGATCTCGTCGATGAACAGGACGCTGTTGGCGTCCAGGTTGGTCAGGATGGCGACCAGGTCGCCGGGCCGCTCGATGGCGGGGCCGGACGTCGTGCGCAGGTTCGCCCCCATCTCGTTGGCGATGACCTGCGCGAGGCTCGTCTTGCCCAGTCCGGGCGGGCCGTGCAGGAGGATGTGGTCGATGCACTCGTCCCGCAGGCGCGCCGCCGCGAGCGCGATGCCCAGGTTGTCCTTGATCTTGGGCTGGCCGATGTACTCGCTCAGCCGCCGGGGCCGCAGGGAGTATTCGTCGGCGTCGTCGTCCGTAAACCCGCCGCCCAGCAGTCGTTCGTCGAACGGCGGCCCGTCGCCATCGCCGCCGAAACTCATCTTGTCTGGCATCGGGAAGCTCCTGCTCGTTGCGCGCCGGGCGCAAACGGTTATTTGCCTCTATTGTACCACGGCCGCCTACCGGCCGGACGTCCCTGTCAGACGGTTCAGCGCCGCGCGCAAAAGGGCCGCGAACTCCGCCGGCGGCTCCCCGGCTTTGGCGCGCTCGTCCACGGCGGCGTCGGTGGCGCGGGCGGCTTCCGGCTTGTTGTAGCCCAGGTTGATCAGGGCGGAGACCACGTCGTCCACCACCGAGGCGGCCGGGTCCTTTTTGCGCGCGCCCGCGCCGCCGGTCGCCAGCGTCTCCATCCGCTGCTCGAAGCCCAGGGCGGCCAGTTTCTCCTTGAGTTCGAGCACCAGGCGCTGCGCCGTTTTCGCGCCGATGCCCGGCACGCGCGTCAGCGTCCGCACGTCTTCGCCGGCGACCGCCCGCGCCAGGTCTTCGGCGGGCAGGGCGGACAGGAGGGCGAGGGCGACTTTGGGGCCGACGCCCGAGACCGTCAGGAGCAGCTCGAACACGCGCAGCTCGGCCTCGTCGTTGAAGCCGAACAGGCTGATGTCGTCCTCGCGCACGAGGGTGTGCGTGACCAGGGACACCGTCTCGCCCTGCGGCGGCAGGCCCTCCAGAACGGTCACGGGCACGAAAACCTTGTAGCCGACGCCCCCGACATCGAGGACGACGTGCGCGCCGGCCGCCCGCGCCACCGTCCCCGTGAGCTGCGCTATCACCGCGTCGGTTCCCTCGTCTCGCTTGCTGGCATTGGAGCGCCGTCACGCGGGTCCCCTTCACGGGAGCCACCGGCCGGCTTTCGTCCCTCATTATAACATAACGCCGGCGGGGGTTCCCGGAAGAAGTTAAAGCACGTCCGCTTATGGGTATAAAGTGGCACGGTTCGCTTCCGGCCCGACACGCCGGAGAATGTAGGCTAAGATGAAGAAGGTGGGTTGGGTCAAGTACCTGCTGCACGCCGCGGTGCTGGCAGGCCTGGTCTACGCCGGGATGAAGTACATCAACGGCCAGGAATTGACGCGCGCGCTTCACCGGTTCGACTGGGTCTACGCCCCGTTCATCCTCGCCCTCTCCATAGGCTACGTGCTGGTCAAGGGCTCCCGCTTCGTGTACCTGCTGCGCCACCTGACCCACGCCAGCCGCTGGACGATTTTGCGCGGGTACGTGGCGGGGCAGGCGTGCACCGTGCTGCCCGGGGGGATGGCCGCGCGGGCGGGGATCCTGGAGCAGGCGGGTGTCCCGGTCAAAGACAGCGGCGCGGCCATCGCGGTCTCCAGCCTGTCGGACCAGGCGATGTTTCTCGTGTGCGCCCTGGTCTCCTCGCTCTGGTTCGACGCCGCCCGCAAGCCCGTCCTGATCTTCCTGGCGGGCCTGACGCTCGTCAGCATCCTGCTCGGACTGGAGGCGACGCGCACCTGGCTGCTCGGCCTGGTCGAGAAGATCCTGGGCCGTTTCAAACTGCTCGATCTGTGGCGCGGCTTCCTCGGCTCGATGAAGGAGGTCGCCACCCCCTCGGTCCTGCTCGGCGGCCTGGTCAACACCGCGTTCGCGTTCGCGCTCATGGTCGTTGCCCTCGACCTTTCGATGCGCGGGGTGGGGGCGCAGGTGCCCTACGACCGGCTCCTGCTCGCCTTCACGCTGCCGACGATGCTGGGGCGCATTTCGGCGATGCCCGGCGGCGTCGGGGTCACCGAGGCGGGCATGGTCGGCATCCTGGACACCGCGGCCGGCGTGACGCTGGACCAGGCGGCGGCGGCGGTTCTCATCTTCCGGGTCGGGACCGTGCTCTTCGCGGCGCTGTTCGGCGGCGCGGTCTACGCGCTGGGCTGGCACGGCGACAGGGAGCGAAGGCGGAGCCGGGTGAAGCCGGACGGGCCGGCGGTCGCGCCCGTCGTCGCCGAGACGCCCGCGGCGGCCGAGGTGGCACGATGAGCACCCCGCTCGCCCCGTCCGTAGTCGCCAACACCATCCTGCTGAACGACCGGGCGGGCGCGCTCCACGCCACCGCATCCGTCGAGGAGATGCAGGCCATGGCCCGGGACCTCGGTCTGGACTGGCAGGTCGTCGGCACGGAGTCGCCCGAGGACATGCGGCAGGCCCTGCGCCGGCTGGTGAAGGCGGGGGTGTCGTGCGTCGCCGTCGCGGGCGGCGACGGGACGGTCGCGCTCGCCGCGCAGGAACTGGCCTGCACCGACACCGTGCTGGGCATCATCCCGCAGGGGACCGCCAACAACTTCGCGACCGCCCTGCGGCTGCCGCAGGACCTTCCGTCCGCGCTGCGCGTGCTGCTGGACGGCCAGGTGCAGGAGGTGGACCTGGGCAAGGTGAAGGAGCACGGGCGTTACTTCACCGAATCCGCCGGGGTCGGGCTGTTCGCGGACGCGCTCACGATCTACGGCGCCAAGGCGAACAAAGACCTCGTGCGCACGTTCTATTCGCTCCTGCGCATCTTCTTCTCGGCGCGCGCGCGGCGCCTGCGCCTGATCGTGGACGGCGAGACGCACACCGAGCGGGCCGTGATGTGCGAGGTCGCCAACACCTTCCGCATGGCCCACGCCGTGCCGGTCGCGCCCGGCGCCAAGGTGACCGACGGCAAGCTGGACGTCGTGGTCGTCGGCGACCTGAAGCGCGGCGAGTTGATCTCGTACTACCGGGCGTTCCGGGCCCAGATGCATTTCAACCTGCCGAAGGTCCAGATCGTCCAGGCCAAAACGGTGCGTATCGAGACGCGGCACCGCCTGAGCGTCCACTGCGACGACAAGGTGGTGGGGACCACACCCGTGACGATCGCGGTGCAGCCGGGCGCCCTCAAGGTGCTGGTGGACCGGCTGTGACCGTGCGGCGGGAACGGGGCCCGGTCCACCTGCTCGGCCTCCTCGGGGAGGTGGTCCGGCGCTGGAAGGCGCTGACCGTTCTCGCGGTCGTGCTCGGCATGCTGGGCGCCGGGTTCTTCGTGGACGTGCTGCTCGATGTCCAGACGGGGCGGGCACAGGCCGGCGACGTGCTGCTTTTGCGTCGGGCTTCGTCGCTCGCTCACGGCCCGAGCGGCCGGTACCTGACGCCGCTCGCGGTCCTGCTCAGTGCGCTGGGGAACTGGCAGGGGCTGATCCCGCTGGCGCTCGCGCTGCTGTGGATGGCGAGCCGGCGGCTGGTGTCGTGGTCCGCCTTCCGCTTCTTCGTCACCGCCTGCGTCGGGGGCGGGATCCTGGTCCTGTTCTTCAAGTTCCTGATCGCGCGCCCGCGCCCGCAGGTCGTCCCCTCGCTGGAGGAGACGACGTTCGCCAGTTTCCCGTCGGGCCACGCGCTGTACAGTCTGGTCGCCTACGGCTTCGTCGCCTTCCTGGTCGCGGTCCACACCCGCCTTTCGTATGGCAAAAAGGTCCTGGTCGGCGTCGCGGCCCTCCTGCTGATCGTCCTGATCGGCGCGAGCCGCGTCTACCTCGCCAGCCATTACCCCTCGGACGTGGCGGCGGGCTACCTGATCGGCCTCCCGTGGCTGATGCTGGTCCTGCTCGCTTACGAGCGCCGGCGGCTGGCGCAGCCGGCCGCCGTAGCCGGAAGCGACGACGAGGTTCCGCCGGAGGCCCGCTCCTCGACCCCCGCCTGACAGCACGGAGCGGCGGCTCCGCGACACGTTCACCCCTGCGGCGGCGCCGCCCCCGTCCCGACGGAACCCGTACCCGGCACGTCGCCGGGGTGGCAGTCGGTTTCCAGGGCACGGAGCGTGGGGGAAGAGGCCGCCGGCTCCTCCCATTCCGGGGCGTCGGGCGCGCGGCCGTACGTCGCGGCGTAGGCGCGCCACCCGCGCGCGGGCACGTCGTCGGCCCGGAATAACAGGTCGAACTCCCAGATGCGCTTGCCGGGGTGTGCGGCATCTCCCGTCAGCGTTTCGTTCACGATCCGCGACGGCACGGCCCTTCCCGCGCTGTCGCGCACCGTCACCGGCTGCGGCCCGACGTCGGCGCGGACCGGGAAGCGGGCCCGGAACACGGCCACGGCGCTCGCGGGCGCGCCTTCGGGGTTGAAGACGACGAGCGCCTTCGTCGGCGTGTCACCCTGCTGTAACGCCGCGGTATCCATCCGCGCCGCCAGAACCTGCCACTCTCCGCGCTCCCACGCGAGAATCATATCCTGCGGGAGATCCGTGTGCATTCGGGGATTATACCGTCGGGCCTATCTCTCCGGAACCTATCCCCCCTTCCCCCTTCCCTCCGCGAAGCGGCTCGGCAGGGAAGGGGGAAGGGGGGATAGGTTCCGGAGAGATAGGCCCGGCGGTATAATGGACTTGATGGCAACGTTGTATCCGATAGGGCTCCAGGTGCGCGGGCGGCGCTGCGTGGTGATCGGCGGCGGGGCGGTCGGCGAGCGCCGCGCGCGGGCCCTGCTCGAGGCCGGCGCCGACGTCAACGTTGTCGCGCCGCGCGTGACCGACACGCTCGGCGCCCTGATCCGCGACGGCGGGGCGGCGCACGTCGAGGCGACGTTTCGGCCCGAGCACCTGGACGGCGCGTTCCTGGTGATCGCGGCGACGGACCGGCACGACGTGAACGCGCAGGTCGTGCGGGTGGCGCGGGCACGGGGTGTTCTGGCGAGTCTGGCGGCCCCGGCCGACGGGGACGAAGAGGGCGGCGATTTCGTCACCATGGCGGCCGTTCGGCGCGGCGACCTGCTGCTCGCCCTGACGACGGGCGGCGCGGGGCCGGCGCTCTCGGCGCGCCTGAAGCGGGAGATGGAAGAGCGGTTCGGCGAATCGTGGGGCCCATACGTCGCCCTGCTCGGCGAGATGCGCGAACTGGTGAAGCAGCGGTACGCCGATGAACCGGAGCGCGCGACGGCGCTGCGGCGGCTGGCGGCCCTCGACGACGTCCGCGACCGGATCGCGGCGGGGGACGCGGAAGGCGCGCGCGCGGAGGCGCTGGCTGCATGCCTCTCGTGATGATCGGGCTTTCCCACCAGAGCGCGCCGGTCGAGGTGCGCGAGCGGCTCGCCTTCACCGTGGGGGGCGCTCTCGGGGACGCGCTGGGGCGCATCAAGGCGGGTCTGCCGCCGAACGGCGAATGCGTACTCCTGTCCACCTGTAACCGGACCGAACTATACGTAGCGACGAGCGCGCGCGAACCGGACGGCGACGCGGCGCTGCTGCTGGCGGGCGCGCGGGGTCTGCCCGCGGGCGAGTTCGCCCCGTACCTGCACGAACTGCGCGGGCACCGGGCCGTCGAGCACCTGTTCCGCGTCGCCGCCGGGCTGGACAGCATGATCCTGGGCGAGCCGGACATCGTGCGGCAGGTGAAGGCCGCCTACACGGAAGCGTCCGATGTCGGGGCGACGGGACCCACGCTGAACCCGCTGTTCCACCGCGCGCTGTTCGTGGCCAAACGGGCGCGGACCGAAACGGCGCTGGGGCGCGGCGCGTTCTCGGTCGGGCACGCCGCCGCCGAGATGGCGCAGAGCATCTTCGGCTCGCTCTCGGGGCGCAGCGTGCTGCTCCTCGGGGCCGGCAAGATGAGCGAGGCGACGGCGCGGCACCTGGCCGCCTCCGGCGCGCGCTCCGTCCTCGTCGCCAACCGTACCTTCGACCGGGCGGCGCGGCTCGCCGAAGCCCTCAACGGGCGCGCGGTCCATTACGACGAGTTCCCCGCACAACTGGAACGCGCCGACATCGTGATCGCCTCGACGGCCGCACCGCACACGGTCGTCCACCGCCCGATGGTGGAATCCGTGCTCCACGCCCGCCGCCACCGCCCGCTGTTCCTGATCGACATCGCCGTGCCGCGCGACATCGACGCCGACGTGGGCGACCTCCCCGACGTCTTCCTGTACAACATCGACGACCTGCGCGCCGTGGTCGACGCCGATCAGGCGGAGCGGCGTCAGGAGGCCCTGCGCGCCGAGGCGCTGGTGCGCGAGGAGGCCGTGGCGTTCTGGGGGCGCCTGCGGAGCCAGGAGACGGCCACACCCCTCGTGACGTCCGTGCGGGCGAAGATGGACACCATCCGGGACTCCGAGATGGCACGGCTGCGGCAGCGCCTGGCCCACCTGCCGCCCGAGGACTGGGAGGCCATCGAGCGCTTCTCGGCCTCGCTGGTCAACAAAATCGCCCACGCGCCGACGCGCAAGATCAAAGACTTTGCCGCCGACGAGCGGTCCGACGAGAAGATGGAGACCGTGCGCGAGCTGTTCGAGCTGGACGGGGCGGCGGCGGCGCGCGCCGGGGAGGAGCCGCCGCCGTGACCGCCGCCGCCATCACCCTGGGGCTGACGCTGCTGCTCTACCTGGCCGGGGCGGTCGTGCTCGGCGCCAACCTGTTCCTGCGCCGCCCCGTCCTGCTGTTGGCGGGGCGGGGCCTAGCCATCGCGGGGGCGCTGGCCCACACCGCCGCCATCGGCCTGCGCTGCGTCGAGACGAAGAGCGCGCCGTTCGCCACGCCGGGCGAAGCGCTGTCCGTGCTCGCGTGGATGGTCGTGCTCGCCTACCTGGTTTCCGACATTTTCTGGCGACTGCACGCCGCGGGCCCGTTCGCGCTGGGCCTGTCGTTCCTGCTCGCGGTCGGGGCGGGCATCGCGCCGGCGTACCGCGGCGTGCCGGACCCGCGGCTGATGGGCTCGGGCGCCGTCTCGTTCCACATCGCCGCGACGCTCGCCGCCATCGGCGCGTTCGCCCTCGCCTTCTGCTGCGCCGCGCTGTATCTGGTCGAGCACCACATCCTCAAATCCAAGCACGGGCTGGTCTGGCTGAAGCGCCTGCCCCCGCTCCTGACCGTCGAGAGCGCCGCGTTCCTGCTCGTCGCCTTCGGCTTCCCGCTGCTCACGCTGGGCATCCTGGCCGGCTTCGTGGCGAACGGCGTGTCGGCCGGCTGGTACGCGAACACCCACGTCCTGCTCGCGTTCGCCGTGTGGGCCATCTACGCCGTCTACCTGTTCGCCCGCCTCGCCGCCAACTGGCCGCCGGTGCGCACGTCCTACGTCCTGCTCGTGGGCCTCGCGCTCTGCCTGCTGCTCTTCTTCGTCCCGTCCGCCACCCACCGCTTCGGGTAAACACCCGGTTTATGTGAGGCCATTGCATGACGTCTGTTCGACATCAAGGCAAACTTGTCGATTGGCACGATGACAGAGGCTTTGGCTTCGTCCAACCCGCCGACGGAAGCAAGCAGGTCTTCCTGCACATCAGCGCACTTGATTCGGCTCGACGCCCGCACGTAGGGGACACCATCATCTACGAGCCGACAGCGCCGGTAAATGGGAAAATCCGTGCCTCTAACGCGTTCATCGCCGGGGTGGCTGCGTCACCGGTGGGACAGAAAACCACAAAGCAGCGACGTAGATTGGTCGAAACCGTCACCGGTATTGCTGTAATGGTAGCGATTGCCTTCTCTGCCCTGCACTCCGGCAAAGACCGGGTCTCCGATTCGACCTCAGTATCGCAGATAGATATTCCACCACCCCCGGGCTACAGCATCAAAGGCAACGTCTCGGTAGAGACCGGAGCCAAGATATACCATGTGCCGGGTTCAGACGATTACGAAGCAACAAAGATCGACCCGGCGCGGGGCGAACGATGGTTTCGCAATGAGGCAGAAGCGGTGGCAAACGGTTGGCGCAAGGCTCCACGTTAGCGTCATCCGCGCGGCCATGCTTTGCAAGCGACGCCGATGCTGCCGGTATCCCGCCTGGCGCCGTATGTTGCAACGACGCGGTGCGACGCCGTGTCAGAGGCGTCAGGCATGGAACCTGTGGAACTGTATTTCGCGGCGCTGTTCATCGTCGTGTTCTTCCTCTGCGCCTACGCCATCGTCCAACAAGCCCCGGCCGTGGCGACGCTGCCGCACGTCTGGCTGCCGGCGCTCCTGTCCTCGGCACTGGGGGGCGCCGCAGTCTGGGGCGGCCTGTGGCTGCTGCTGGGGCCGGAACGCGCGCGGGTGGTCTTCCTGTACTCCCTGACCATCGCCACGCGCGGGCGCCACTCCGGACCGGTCACCGCCGTGGACGCGGTGTACCTGTTCGCACTCTGCGCGTCGGTGCTGTGCCTGGTCTGCCTGCGCGTCCGCAGCCGCATGGTCCAGCGCCGCGGCGACCAGGCCATCGCGCAGGAGATCGAGCGGTGGCGCCGGGAGACCAAGCCGAAGGACTGACGGGATGCGGCCCTCCCTGGGTAACCTGAAGGCGGACGTTTCGCCCGGTACCTGGTACTGACGGGCCGCGCCGCCGCCGCAATACAACAACGAAAGACGATCATGGGGCAGCGTTTTTCCGACACTTCCTTTCGCGTCACCGAGGAACGGGCGGGAGATACGATCCGGCTGATCGCCGAAAGCGCCCGATACCTGGACGTGACGGTGACGGTGGCCGTGACGGAGACCGAGGGTAGTTCCGCGCCTCGCAACCGGCGGGTGACCGTCGATTCGGCGGGGAAACCGCGTTTCGAGCTGCTGCGGCTTCAGCGCAAGGACAAGCGGCGCGCCTGGAGCTACCGGTACCGGGTCTACTGGAGGCCCGGAGGCCGGGGGGGCAGGCACGACGATGCGCACGCGTACCTGCTCCCGTATTCGTCCGCTGCCCGGCGCCGCGTGGTCCAGGGGCCTTTCGGCGGGATCTCGCACGGTCGAGGCTCACAGAACGAGCACGCCATCGACTGGTCCATGCCGGAAGGGACGACGGTCCGTGCTGCCCGCGGGGGCGTCGTCGTTGGCGTCCGCGAGGACCGTGCTTCCGGCGGCGGGAATCCCGATGAGTCCGCTCCCGGCGGTAACCACATCCTCATTCGCCACTCCGACGGGACGTACGCCGAGTACCTGCACCTCCAAAGGGGTAGTGCCCGGGTCAAACTGCGCCAGACCGTCGCGGCGGGGGAGCCCGTCGCCCGTTCCGGCAACACGGGACGCAGCACTGGACCCCACCTGCACTTCGCCGTCTTCCGCACCCTCGACGGCCTGCGCCGCCAGACCATCCCCGTGCGGTTCCGGGTCGGGGCAGGGGTTGTCCAGGAACTGCGCGAAGGAGAGCGGTATTGACGGCGCGCCGACCGGGTACAACACGGCTAAACGCGGGCGCGAAGCGAAGCGCAGGGAGACAGGAAGGAACCCATGGGAATCGAGACCGGGACCGCCGGCGCGCCGCCACGCATGAGCGGGAATCCGCTGTTCCCCGGCTGGTACGCGGACCCGGAGATACACGTCTTCGAGGGGCGCTACTACCTCTACCCGACGACGTCCCGCCCCTACGCGGAGCAGACGACCTTCGAGTGCTGGTCCTCGTCCGATCTGACAGACTGGCGCAACGAGGGCGTGATCCTCGACTTCAAAGACATCCTGTGGACGACCCAGTTCGCGGCGTGGGCGCCCTCGTGCGCGCAGTCTCCCCACGACGGCCGGTACTACTTCTACTTCTCGGCCGGCGACGGCGCGGGCATCGGCGTGGCGGTCGCCGACTCCCCGGCCGGGCCGTTCCGCGACGCGCTCGGGATGCCGCTGGTGCAGGGCTACCCGTTCGGCGCGCAGGCCATCGACGCCCACTGCTTCGTCGATGACGACGGGCGCGCGTATCTGTATTTCGGCGGGCACCGCCGCTGCGTGATGGCGCGGCTTACGCCGACGATGCGCGCCTTCAACCGCGCGTTTCGCGACATCACGCCGGGCCCCGACTACGTCGAGGGACCCTTCATGGTCAAGCGGCGCGGTCTGTACTACCTGATGTGGAGCGAGGGCGATTGGGGCAACGACACCTATATCGCCGCGTACGGCGTCGCCGACAACCCGTACGGCCCGTTCGAGTACGGCGGCAAGGTGCTGGAGAACCACCCGGAGGTCGGCAAGGGCGCCGGGCACCATTCCGTCCTGCGGCTGCCCGGCACCGACGACGAGTGGGTCATCTGCTACCACCGGCACCCGCTGAGCGAGACCGACGGCAACCACCGCGTGGTCTGCCTCGACCGCCTGGTCTTCCGCCCCGACGGCACCATCGCGCCGGTCACGCTGACGCACGAAGGCGTCCCCGCACATCCCGCCGACAGGCCGTCCCGTCCCGACGATCCACGGGCGGGAGTGCGGTAATGCCCGCCCGCCCGTGGTTCCCCAAAGCGCCGTTTCTGCCCCCGCCCGCCGGGAGGGTTACGAGGGTAGCCGACCCGGAAGCGATTTATAGGGCAGCCGCCGGCGCCCGGCCCGGCGAGACGATCCTGATCGCGGAGGGCGTCTACGCCATGCCGCGCCCGCTGGAGATAAAGACGGATCGTGTCACCGTTCGCGGCGCGTCGGGCGCTCGCGAAAAGGTCATCCTGGACGGCGGGAACCAGGGCGAACTCATTCGAATAACCAACTGCTCCGGGGTCACCATCGCGGATCTCACGGTCCAGAACGTCCGCTGGAACGGCATCAAGCTGAACTCCGAGACGGATGTGCAACGGGCGAGCATATACAACTGCGTTCTGCGCAACATCTGGCAGCGCGCCATAAAAGGCGTCCTCGTACCGGCGGAGAACCGCGAGCGGATACGCCCGAGGGGCTGCCGCATACGGTACTGCCTCTTCGCCAACGACCGGGCGAAGCGATTCGAGGACGACCCTGCCGACACGCCGGAGAACTTCGGCGGCAACTACATCGGCGGCATCGACGTCATGTACCCCACCGACTGGGTGATCAGCGACAACGTGTTCGTGGGGATACGCGGCCGGACCGGCGAGGCGCGCGGTGCCGTCTTCCTCTGGCACGACGCCGTGGGCTGCGTCGTCGAACGCAACGTCCTCATCGACTGCGATTCCGGCATCTGTCTGGGCAACTCGTCCCGCAACGCCGAAACGAAAGTCCATGCCACGCGCTGTGTGGTCCGCAACAACTTCCTGACCCGGGTGCCGGAGAACGGCATCCTGGCCGACTACACGCGCGACTGCCGGATACTGAACAACACGGTCTACGACCCGGACAGCCGCCGCGGGCGCCTGATTCGCCTCGTGCATGACAACGACGGTCTGCTCGTCGCTAACAACCTCGTGTGCGGGCCGCGCATCCGCGTCGAGTCGCAGAGCCGACTCGTGCTCCGGAACAACCTAGAAAAGGTCCTCGATCCCGCCGCGTTCGCTGCGCCCGCCGACGGCGACCTGCGCCTGACCCGCCGCGCGACGGAGGCGATCGACCGGGCGGAGCCGCGGGCCGACGTGCGCGATGACATCGACGGGAAGCCCCGCCGCGGTCGTCCGGATATCGGCGCGCACGAATTGTGACAGGTGCGTTTTGATGGGGCGGCGGCCTTGGCGGCGCGTCCTGTTCTGGCCGGCGGTGCTTCGCCTGCCGTTTGGGGAGGCCGCCGCCCGATGTGTCTCCCGTCGCCGAAAACTGTAACACTTTTCTGAAATCTGTTACGCTTTTGACCGCGAGTGTCACGCTTTTGACCGCGGGCGTAACATCCGTCGGGGAAGTTGTCGCGCGTTTCGGGCACCTGTGACCCCCGGCGCCCTGACGGGGAATGGACCGTTCCCGGTGAGATGACGATGAACCTTGATGCGTTGGCGGCGCGGGCGGGCCTGGTCCTGAGCCGGCGCCTCGGCGAAGTTGTGGCGTTGGCCGATCCCGTCCTGCTCAAAAACGAGACCCGCTGCCTCGTCGTGCGCTGCCGGGTCTCGGGTTCTGGGTCCGGTGCCGCGTCGGTCATTATCAAGCAGATCCGCGACGACCCCGCCCGTGGCTTTTCCGACTGGGCCAGTCTGTCCTTCCTTTCCGATCTAGAAGGAGCGGGCGGCATCGTCCCGCGCTTCCTGGGCGGCGATGTCGAGGGGCGGTTCTTCCTGATGGAGGACCTGGGCGGCTCACGCAGCCTCGGCGACGTGCTGGCCGAAGACGACCCGGAGGCCGCGGCGTCCGCCCTGCACGCCCTGGCGGTACAGACAGCCAGGCTCCACGTCGCGGCGCGAGACGGGGAAAGCGGGTTCGAGGCGATCCGCAGCGCCCTGCCGGGAGCGGGAGGACTGGGCCGGCGGGCCGAGGCCGAGACGTGGCTCGCCGGAGGCGAGAAATGGGAACTCTGGTTCCGGGCCGCAGGCGCTCGGCTGCCGGACGGCTTCGGAACCTGCGCGGAGAATATCGCCGAAATTTACGCCGACCCCGGCCCGTATCTGTCCTTCACGCACGGCGATCCGGCCCCGTCGAACAACCATGTCGCCAGAAACGGGCAGGTCCGCCTGCTCGATTTCGAGTACGGCGGCTTCCGGCACGCGCTGTACGACATCACCGCGTGGAACGTTTTGTGCCCGCTGCCGCCGCGATGCGTGGAGGTCATGAACCGCCGCTCCCGCGAAACGTTGGCGAAGTCGTTCCCGGCGGCGCGCGATGACGCCGGCTACGCCCGCGCCTGGGGCTGCCTCTGCGCCTTCCGCGCGCTGGCGATCCTGACGTGGATCAAGCCGGACATCCTTCAGGAGAACCGCCCCTGGGTGAGCGACTCCTGGACGGCACGACACGCCGTGCTCGCGGCGGTTACCCGGCTGGAAGAGGCCGCGGCCGGAATATCGGAACTCGCCCCGGTGCGGGAAGCCGCCGGGGCGCTTGCCGGGGCGTTGCGCCGGTGGTGGCCTGAATTCCGTGATGTCGTGGTGCTATCGACGGCGTGGCCGGCACTCAAGGAACTTCCGACACCATAGGCGCGGTCTTTTATCGCATCCTGAGTCGAGCGGGAAAAGGAGAACCGATGGAGAGAGACGATCCCGCCGGCGGGCCCTGTCCGGGGCCCGCCGCCAATACCGACCGTGGCGCCCTGGGCGACATGGGCCGGCTGCTCCTGGAGGACGTGTGCTCCGACCTGGTCCGCTTCCTCCACTCCGGGGGCGACCCGGCCCGCTTCGGGGCGGTGCGCATTGACCGTGAGTGGCTGCTGCGCCCCGGCGCGTTCGCCGATCTCCGGGTCGAGCCCGACGATGAGCCGCCGTACTTTCTGGAAGTCAAATACGGGTACGACCCGGCCACGCTCCTGGCCCACCTACAGCGCAAGTACGGCACGCCGCCTGGCGGCGGGTCGCGGGAGCGGGGCGAGGCAGGCGAAACCGCGAAGCGTCTGGTGTTGGTGGTGGACCGGGGCGCGCACCCGGACTGGCCGGCGCTGGAAGGGCGGCTCCGCAGCTTCATGCCGCCGCACCTGGCGCTGGAGGTATGGGACGAGGAGCGGGTCCAGGAGTTGATCTGCGCGTGCTTCGGGCGGACGATCCCTTCCTTCGCCGGGACCGAACTGCTCACCATGCGGGAGCACATCGACCAGGGCAAGGAGCGCATCGCCTTCGGGGACAGACGTCCGGCGGGATACGCCGAGGGCCTGCTGCGCCACAACCTTCTCTGGCACTTCGGCGCGTGGCGGCTCGCCGAGCTGCGGCACGGACACCCCGGCGGGAACCCCGGGATGCTGGTGCCGCCCCGGAGTTACGAGCGCGTGGTGGTGCTCATCGCGGACCTGTCGGGCTTCTCCCGCTACATGCGCGACTCGCCCGACGACGCCATCGTCCGGCAGATCCTGACCAACTTCTACGCCAAGTCCCGGTACCAGATCATCAACGGCGGCGGCATGCTGGTGCAGTTCGTCGGCGACGCGGTCGTGGCGCTGTTCGGTCTCCCCGACCACCGGCCGGGCTATGTGGAGGCGGCGGCCCGGACGGCGTTCCGCCTGCTCGACATCGGGGCGTCCGTTTCACACGCGTGGCAGCGGCGCATCGACCACATCCAGACCGGCGGCGGCATGCACGTCAGCCTGGCGATGGGCGATGTCCAACTGGTGTCCATGCGGCCCATGGACCACGCGCGCCTGGCGGCCATCGGGGAGTGCATGGGGATCTCCCAGCGCCTGCTTTCGCTCGCGGGCCCGAACCAGATCGTCGTCAGCAACGTGCTGCGCCACGCGCTGCAGAACACGAGGTACGGGTTCGCCACCCTGCCGCCCTTCGAGGCACGCAACATCGGCACGCTCCAGCCCTGGCGCCTTTTACCGTGCCCGGAGCCGATGGAGGCGGCGGGGTAGGAGAACGGCCGGGCCGCGGGGAAGCCGGTTTGACACCCCGGCGGGCCGCGGCTATAATCCCCCTATGCCCGCGCCCGCCCCGCTCACCGTCACGTTCCTCGGCACCGGCACCTCGACCGGCATCCCGATGATCGGGTGCGACTGCGCGGTCTGCACGTCGCCGAACCCCAGGGACAAGCGGATGCGCCCGTCCATCGTCGTGACCGTGCCGGCCGAGGAGGGGAGCGCGGCGGCGAACCTTTTGGTGGACACGACGCCCGAGATGCGCCTCCAGATGCTGGCGAACGGCATCGGGCACGTCGAGGCCGTCCTGATCACGCACACCCACGCCGACCACATCTTCGGCATGGACGACATCCGCCAGTTCAACTTCCGGCACAACATGCGGATGCCGATCCACGGAACCCGGGAGACCCTGGAGCACCTGCGCCGCGTGTTCGACTACTGCTTCACGGAGACGCAGACCGGCGGGGGCAAACCCCAGCTCGAACTGCGCGAGATCCGGGCGGGCGAGCCGCTGACGCTGGCCGGCGTCGAAATCCTGCCGCTCACCGTGCTGCACGGCAGCCTGCCCGTGCTGGCCTTCAAGTTCGGCGCCCGGTTCGCCTACGTGACCGACGTGTCGAAGATCCCGGACGAAGCGCGCCCGCACCTGTGCGGGTTGGACACGCTCGTGGTCGGGACCGTTCGCTTCGAGCCGCACCCGACGCACTTCGGGCTGTACCAGGCGCTCGACGAGGTCAAGGACCTTGCGCCCCGCCAGGCCTACTTCACGCACCTGTCGCACCATTTCGACCACGACCGGGTCAGCGCGGAATTGCCGCCGAACGTCGCGCTTGCCTACGACGGCCTGAAGGTCTCGGTCCCGTGACCTTCACGACCCGGTTCTTCGTGCTCGTCGGACTGGGCGTCGTGCCGCTCGTGCTGTCCGCGCTCGACCCGCGGCTTTCGCTGCTGGGGGTCGTGTGGAACGCCCTCCTGGCCGCGCTCGTCCTCTTCGACTGGGTGCGCGCGCCCCGCCCGGAAACCGCCGTCTCCGCCCGCCGCGTGACCGACGATGCCCTTTCCGTCGCGACGACCAACGATGTGGGGCTGCGCGTCCGCAACGAGACGGCGGGTCGCCTCACGGCCACGGTGCGCGACGAGCCGCCGCCCGAGTTCGCCCTGACCAGCGGAGAACGGCAGGCCGACCTGCGGCTCGCCCCGTTCGAGACGGCGACGCTGAGCTATGCGGTGACGCCGCCCGCGCGCGGCAACTTCCGGTTCGGCGACGTGTACGTGCGCGTCAGCGGCCCGCTCGGGCTGGTCCGTCGCCAGGGGAGCGTCCCCGCCGCCGCGCCCACGTCCGTGTACCCGAACCTGCAGGCCGTCGGAGATTACGAGCTGATGATGCGTCGGGCCCACCTCGTCAAGACCGGCGCGCGGCGGACCCGCGTGGTCGGGGCGGGCCGCGAGTTCGCCGCACTCCGTGACTACACGCCCGACGATGAGTTCCGCGTGATCGACTGGAAGGCGACCGCCCGCCGGGGCAAAGTCACGTCGCGCACGTTCGAGTCCGAGCGCTCGCAGGACGTGCTGCTGCTGCTCGACCTGGGCCGCCTGATGCGCCAGGAGGTCGCGCACACGCAGAAGCTCGACCACGTCGTCAGCGCCGCCCTGATGCTCGCCCATGTCGCCGCGGGCGCCGACGACCGGGTCGGCCTGCTCACCTTCGCCGACGAAGCGCGGGCCTGGCTGCCGCCGCGCCGGGGCCGCGCCCAGCCGGGCGAGATTTTGCAGGCGCTGTACGCCGCCCGCGCCGAGCCGATCGAGTCCGACTACCGCGCCGCCTTCCGCTTCCTGGCCCTGCGCTGGCGCAAGCGCTCGCTCGCGGTCCTGTTCACGGACCTGGCCGACCCGGAATCGTCCGCCGTCCTGCTCGCCGAGATCGCGCAGCTCGCCGCCGCGCACCTGGTCGTGTGCGTCGTCGAGCGCGACCCGCTGCTGTCGGCCCGCGCCCGCCAGATGCCCGAGGCGATCCCGCAGGTCTACGAGAAAGCCGTCGCCGATGAAGTGCTGGCCGACCGCCGCCGCGCGCTCGCCCTGCTGCGCCGCCGCGGCGTGCTGGTCGTGGACGCCGAGCCGCAGGAGCTTTCCGCGGAACTTGTTTCCCGGTATCTAACGGTAAAGAACCGGTCGCTTTTGTAGCAATCCCGGAGGGCGCGGCAAGCGGCGCCCC